>NZ_JBGCCT010000020.1 GCF_041260665.1 Catenulispora sp. GP43
GACTTGCCGCCGTCCTGAACGCCGATGCCGTCGATGCCGCCGCCGTAGGACAGCGTCTCCGGACCGGTCGTCGCCTGCGGCGAAGCGTGGGTCGCCGACCACGACTTCATCTTCTGGTTCTGCTGGATCGTGGGGACGGCGCCGTGACGGTACGGGTGGCCGTACTGCGGCGAGTAGGGGTTGGCCACAGCGGCGGTGTGAGCCGGTGCGGACGGCGTGGCCATGGCGGCCGCGGAGCCGGCGACGCCGAGCGCGGCGCACGCTGTGACGGCGAACGCGATGCGCGCGGTTTTGCGGCGCAGGGCATCCCTTGTGGGGTGGGACACTGCGGTGTCTCCTTGATCTCGGTTGGTGCACGGCGATAAGGGTGGCGCGGTGGTGCCGAAATCAGGGCACGCGTCATCGGCCATGCGGGGTCGCTGATGCCCGATGCGCGCGCCCGGTCTGAAGCGGGTGCGCTTTGTGCCCTGGGTGATGAAGCGGATGCGCTTTGGTCACCTGGCGGGGAAAACTAAGCGAATCTGCGGATCTCGTCAACAGGTATCGCAGAACCTTGACTGGGTGCGATGTCGTACCTATTATCCGGCGTCGCCGGGCTCAGCCGGCGTCGAGCCCTGATTCGCTGCGGACCCGGCGCGAGGGGCTGAACTCGTACAACGCCAGGATCGGCGGCATGCCGGCCACGCCCGGCCCGCCGGCGTCGATCCAGGCCGCGATGTCGGCCATGGCGTCGGTGTCGTGGACCAGGCCCAGCCAGACCGGGCGGGCGCCGGCGGCGCGGCCGGCCGACGAGGGTGAGACCACGACGACGTTCGAGCGTTCGCACACGTCCAGGCAGTCCGATATTCGCACCTGCCCGGAGGGGACGGCTGCGCGGATCGTCGCCAGTTGCGCGGCGTGATCGACTCCCGGCGTCTTGTCCGGCCGGCCGCAGCAGCAGCCGCGGCAGACGGTGACGGTGGCAGGGCGCTGCCGTGCCTCGGCGCCGCGCTTGTTCTTCGCAGGGCTCATGCGGCGGCGCCTGACTCGGACCCGGAGCTGGCTCCGGCCCCGGTCGTCATCGCCCTGCGCCACACACTCTTGCGCAGCAGTCTCAGTCCATTGAGACCGACGATCACCGTCGAGCCCTCGTGACCCAGGACGCCCAACGGCAGCGGCAGGGTTCCGGCCAGGTCCCAGGCGACCAGTCCGGCGATGATGACGGAGGCGATCGCCAGATTCGCCACCACCACGCGGCGGGCGCGGCGGGACAGCGCGATCGCGGCCGGGACGGTCGCCAGATCGTCGCGCATGACGACCGCGTCGGCGGTGTCCAGGGCCAGGTCGGATCCGGCGCGTCCCATGGCGACCCCGGTGTGCGCGGCGGCCAGGGCCGGGGCGTCGTTGACGCCGTCGCCGACCAGCAGCACGTGCTGCCCGGCGGACTCCCACTCGTGGACCGCGGCCACCTTGTCCTGCGGCAGCAGGTTCGCCCGGACGTCGCTGATGCCGACCTCGGCCGCCAGCCGGTGCGCGGCGGCGGCGTTGTCGCCGGTCAGCAGGATCGGGGTGGCGCCAGTCAGGGTCCTGATGCCGGCGACCGTCCGTGCGGCGGCCGGGCGGACGCGGTCGGCGATGCCCAGCACCGCCACTGGGGCGGTGTCGATGCGGACGATCGCCGCGGTCTGGCCGGACTCCTGAATCGCCGCTACGGCGGCGGAAACGGCCGCGGTGCGCACTCCGCTCGCGTCGGGGGAGTGGCCGAGCAGATGGCTCGGGCTCCCGACTTCCACCCGGCGGCCGTCAATCAGGGCGCTGACACCTCGTCCCGGCGTCGCGGAGAAGTCAGCCGCATGCGGCAGTTCCAACCCGGCCTCCCGGGCGGCGGCCACGACCGCGCGTGCCAGCGGATGCTCGGAGGGGTTCTCGGCGGCGGCGGCCAGCATCAGGATCCGCTTCTCGTCGAACGCGCCCTCGTTCAGGCCCGCGGCGCCCTCGTCCAGGACCGCGATCTCGGCCAGGCGCGGCCGGCCCTCGGTGAGCGTGCCGGTCTTGTCGAAGGCGACCCGGGTGGTGGCGCCGAACTGCTCCATCACCACGGCCGACTTCACCAGCACGCCGTGCCGGCCGGCGTTGGCCATGGCGGCCAGCAGCGGCGGCATCGTGGCCAGCACCACCGCGCACGGCGAGGCGACGATCATGAACGTCATCGCGCGCAGCAGGCTGGCCTGGAACGCCGCGCCGGCCAGCAGCGGGATCGCGAACAGCAGCACGGTCGCGGCGACCATGCCGAGCGAGTAGCGCTGCTCGACCTTCTCGATGAACAGCTGCGTCCGAGCCTTGGTGGCCGAGGCTTCCTGGACCATCGCCACGATCCGTGCCACGACGGTGTCCGCCGCGACCCGGTCGACCCGGACCGTCAGCGCCCCGGTGCCGTTCAGGGTCCCAGCGAAGACCTCGTCGCCGGCGGTCTTGGCCACCGGCAGCGGCTCGCCGGTGATCGTGGCCTGGTCGACGTCGGAGGCGCCGCCGATCACCTGGCCGTCGGCGGCGATCCGGGCACCGGGCCGGACCAGGATCCGGTCGCCGACGGCCAGGGCGACGGCGTCGACGAGTTCTTCGGCGCCGTCGGCGGCGATCCGGGTCGCCTGCTCCGGGGCCAGGTCCAACAGCCCGCGCACGGCCTGTTCGGTGCGGTGTGTCGCCACCGCCTCCAAAGCACCGGACGTGGCGAAGATGACGATCAGCAGCGCGCCGTCCAGAACCTGTCCGATCGCCGCCGCGCCGATGGCCGCGACCACCATCAGCAGGTCGACGTCCAGCGTCTTCTCGCGCAGCGCCTGAAGCCCGGCCCACCCCGGCTCCCACCCGCCGGTCGCGTACACCGCCGCGTAGAGCGGGGCCCAGACCCATGCCGGCGCCCCGGTCAGCTGAAGCGGCAGCGCGACCAGGAACAGCAGCAGCGCCGCCGAGGCCCATCGCACCTCGGGCAGCGCGAAGACCGGAAGCACGAGCCGGCGTGGCGCCCGGCCGGGCTCCGGTGCGGAACCGGTCGCGACCTGCTCGGGTGCGGTGGTGAGGAGAGAAGACATCAGCGGCGAGCCCTTGATCCCAGGTGTTCAGGACGGTCCAACGGCGCCACTCTACAGGAACACTTGAAGAATGATTCATATGTTCCCCAGGGGTAGACTGCGACCATGGGTCATGGAGCGCCTCCCGCCGAAGCCGTGCCGCGCGTCCGCCTGGACGCCGTCAGCGCCGCACGCGTTGCGACCACGCTCCAGGCGCTGGCGACCCCGTCGCGCCTGCTGATCCTGGCGCGCCTGCGCGAAGGCCCGCTCGCCGCGACCGCCATCGCCGCCGAGGTCGGCATGGAGCAGTCGGCGTGCTCGCACCAGCTGCGGCTGCTGCGCAACCTCGGCCTGGTGACCGCCGAGCGCCACGGCAAGTCGATGATCTACGCACTCTACGACAACCACGTCGCAGAGCTGCTCGACCAGGCCATATACCACGCCGACCACTTGCGGATGGGGATGAGCGATCCGGCGTGACTGTCGATTCAGCCGTCGGGCGTGCCCACGCCGCCTGAGCACGGGGCGCCCGGTTCGGGAGTCTGAGGGCCGGCGGCGTAGGCCTTGATGAACTTCGCGATCCGGGCATCAGAGGCCGAATTCACCATGAGCTGCTTGCCCCATGCGGTCACCGTGATCGGGGAGGCCTCGGTGGGATAGGGGGACAGCAGCGTGTGCGATTCACGGCCGGCCGCGTGCTGTCTGCCGGGCCGCGGGCATCGCACCGTGCTGACATCGGCGGCGTTGAGTGCCGATGAACTGGCCGCCGTGATCGCCCACGAGCGGGCCCACGTTCACGGACGTCACCATCTCGCCATCGCGTTCGCCGATGCGATGGAGGCGGCGTTTCCGCGCATCGCCTTGTTCTCTGTCGGCAGGACCCAGACCGCACGGCTGGTCGAGTTGGCGGCCGATGACGCCGCATGTGCCAGCACCGACAAGTTCACCCTGGCGGTGCGCTGCTGTCGGTGGCAGGGCCGGGCGCTCCGGCGGTCGCACTGGCTGCCGGCGGTGACGTCGCCGACCGGGTGCGGCGCCTGATCGGCGGACGGGCGCCGCTTTCCCGGGCGGGAGTCTTGTTGGGCGCGGCCGCTGTGTTGGCAATAGTGGCCACTCCGTTGGTCGTGGCTACAGAGCCGGCCTTCGCCGTGGCCGGCATGAACTACTGTCCGTTGCCTCCGCCCGCGATGGCGATGCACTGACGTCGGCTCAGGCGGTCGCGGTCGCGGTCGCGGGTTCGGCGGTGACGAGCAGCCCGGCCAGGGCGGACATCTTCTCCCGCACGGCGCTGTAGTAGACCCAGGTCCCGCGTCGCGCGCCTTCGATCAGGCCGGCTTCGCGCAGCACCTTCAGGTGGTGGCTGATGGTGGGGCCGGAGACGTCGAAGCCGACGTTCAGGTCGCAAACACAGGTCTCGCCCTCCGGCGCGGAGGCGATCTGGGACAGCAACTGAAGGCGGATCGGGTCGCCGAGGGCCTTGAACGCGGGCGCGAGGGCTATCGCGTCGGCGGTGGAGATCGAGTGGTCCGCCAGCGGCTCGCAGCACGGGGCCGCGGCCTCGGGCGTCAGCAGCGGCAGCTCCTTCTGTTTCGACATGTTTCTAGATTGACAGATCTCAAAACAAGGAGCAAGCTGAGCCCTACTTCGAAAAACTTCGAGACAAGGGGCACCTCATGTTCCGCCGCATCTCCACCAGCACCATCACCTCCAGCAAGACCGGCCGCGACCTCGGCGTGAAGTTCTGCGACGGCTACGGCATCTCCACCCGCACCGAGCGCTCCGCGCGCCGCCTGGAGGCGGCCCGGACCACGGCCGGCACCGTCATCCCGCGCGTCTGAACAGGCCGAACCAACCACGTGAGGGGCATGGATATGAGCGGGCAGACCACTGGAGCACCCAGCCCGGCGCAGGGCACCGGCTGTTGCGGCAGCCCTGCGGCCGACACCGACACCGACACCGCCACCGCCACCGACACCGACACCGGCAGCGGTTCCCGGGCCGCGGCTGGCGGGCCGTGTTGCGGTAGCGCCGCCGAGGCCGAGGCTGAGGACGCCTGCTGCGGCGCGCAGGCCAAGGCTGAGGCCGTCGCGTCGGGATCGAGTTGCTGCGGATGAAGGACATCGCCGCGACACTCGACAACGGCGCCCGCGCGGTGGTGACCGACGCTCTGACCGAACTCGACTCGGCCAGCGTGACGGATCGCAACCGTCGAACACCTCGCATCACCGACCACGAACACATGAACACATCTGGAGTAGCGACATGAGCGGGTCGTTGGCCGGACTTCCGGTCGTCGTCATCGGCGCGGGTCCGGTGGGCCTGGCCGCCGCCGCGCACTTGGCCGAGCGCGACGTCGACTTCCTGGTCCTGGAAGCCGGCGATGCGGTCGGTGCCGCGATCCGGCAGTGGGGCCACGTGCGGCTGTTCAGCCCGTGGCGTTACGACATCGACGCCGCCGCGCGGATCCTGCTGGAGAAAGCCGGCTGGACCGCGCCGGACGAGGACGGCGCTCCGGCCGGCGCCGAGCTGGTCGAGCAGTACCTCGTGCCGCTGGCCGGCACGCCGCAGATCGCGCCCCACCTGCGCCTCGGCCACCGGGTGGTGGCGATCAGTCGGGTCGGTGTGGACCGCGTCCGCTCCCGCAGCCGCGAGTTCGCCCCGTTCCTGGTTCGCGTCGAGGTCGACGGCCAGAGCACTGATCTGCACGCCCGCGCCGTCATCGATGCCACCGGTACCTGGGGCACCCCGAACGTCCTGGGCGCCTCGGGCTTGCCAGCGCGCGGCGAGATCGACGCCGCAGCCTTCATCGACCACGCGCTGCCGGACGTCCTCGGCGCCGCCCGCGACACCTACGCCGGCAAGCACACGCTGGTCGTCGGCGCCGGGCACTCGGCCGCGAACACCCTGCTGTCGCTGGCCGATCTCGCCGAGCAGGAACCCGGCACGCGCGTTTCGTGGGCGATTCGCACCGGCTCGGCCGCCCGCAGCTACGGCGGCGGCGAGGACGATGCGCTTCCGGCGCGCGGTGCCTTGGGCAGCCGGCTGAAGAAGCTCGTGGCCGAGGGGCGGATCGAGTTGGTGAACCAGTTCTCGGCTCACGCCATCAGGGTCCTGAGCAACGGCAGCGGCGCTGGCAACGGCGACGGTAGCGGCGACGGCGGCGTCGAGGTGGAGAGCTTTGACAGCCGTGGCGTGAAGAAGATCGTCACAGTCGACCGGATCGTCGGCGCGACGGGCTTCCGTCCCGATCACTCGATCGCCTCCGAGCTTCGCCTGGACCTGGACCCGATCCTGGGCTCCACCCGCGCGCTGGCCCCGTTGATCGACCCGAACGAGCACTCCTGCGGCACCGTCCCGCCGCACGGCGTGGACGAGGTGGCGCACCCCGAGCCGGACTTCTACGCCATCGGCATGAAGTCCTACGGCCGCGCCCCGACGTTCCTGCTCGCCACCGGCTACGAGCAGGCACGCTCGGTGGTCGCCGCGCTGGACGGGGACTGGGATGCCGCCCGTGACGTGCGGCTGGAGCTGCCCGCGACCGGCGTGTGCAGCACCACGCTGCCGGGTGACGAGGGCGAGGCCGCAGGCTGCTGCGGTACCTCCGAGCCGGTCAAGGTCGGCCTGGCCACCGGCATCTCCGGCGGGTTGCTGGCCGAGCCGCTGACGATCGTCGGCACCAGCGGCGGGTCGGGGTGTTGCAGCTGAGCCAGGACACGGTTCCGGCCGGCCCGAGCAGGTCCGGCCGGAACCTTCGCCCGCGGATCCCCGGGATGCCCGGGATGCCTGACTACCCGTGGCGCCTGGTCGGGCTGCTCGCCATCACCCAGACCGTCGGCTATGGCGTGCTGTTCTACTCCTTCTCCGTCTTCCTCGCCCCGACCGCGACGGCCCTGCACACCAGCACCACCACCGTGACCGGCGCCATGACCGCCTCGCTGCTGGCCGCCGCGGTGGCCGCGGTGCCGGTCGGCCGCTGGCTGGACCGCCACGGTGGCAGAGCCCTGATGGCCCTCGGATCGTCGGCGGCGACTCTGCTCGCGGTGTTCTGGTCGCGCGTGGAGAGCGTCGCAGAGCTCTACATTGTGTGGATCGCGCTCGGCGTCGTCTGCGCCGGTGTGCTCTACGAGGCCGCGTTCCCGGTCGTCGTGTCCTGGTTCGACGCCGCCCACCGGGCGCGGGCCCTGCTCTCGGTCACCGTCGTCGCCGGCTTCGCCTCCACCATCTTCCTGCCGCTGGCCGGGTGGCTGAACCAGACGTACGGCTGGCGCGACGCGATCGCCGTCCTCGCGCTCGGGCACGGCGTCCTCACCATCCCGCTGCACCTGCTCGTCCGCAGACCCCCGGCGCGCGCGGCGACATCGGCCGACCCGGCACCGCCTCGCGCCGAGATCATCCGCCACGCGACCCACGACCCGGTCTTCTGGCTCCTCGGCGCCGCTTTCATCGCCCAGACCTGCGCCGTCTCCGCCATCTCGGTCCTGCTGGTGAGCATGCTCCGCAGCCTCGGCCACAGTCCCGGCTTCGCCGCCACCACCGCGGGCCTGCTCGGCGTGCTGTCCGTGACCGGCCGTCTGGCCACCACCGCGGCCGGACGGCGCTGGACCATCGGCGCGGTCACGGCTGCGGCCTTCGCCGTCCAGGCCGCCGGCGCGCTCCTGCTGCCGGTCATCGGCGGTACCACCGTGGGCGCGATCGGCTGCGTGTTGGCCTTCGGCATCGGCTTCGGGGTGTCCACCATCGCCCGGCCCGCGCTGCTCGCCGAGCGCTACGGCACCACCGCCTTCGCCACCCTCGCCGCCGCGTGGGGAGCCCCGCTCACCTTTGCCAAAGCCGTCGCCCCGCTCGGCGCCGTCGCCTTGTGGCACGTCGCCGGCCTCGCCACGGCGCTCGACGCGGCTGCCGCGTGCTGTCTGCTCGGGGCCGTCGGCCTGGCGGTCGGTGACCAGTTGACCCGGACTCAGGCGCGGGCGCGGGCCCGGGCTCGGGCTCAGCGGCCGGCCGAGACAAGCGCCTAGCGTGACCTTCGCACCTCCGTTTGCCTGCATCTATCGACGGCTGTAAATATAGACGTATGTCGAAGAAGCTGCTGCCACTGATCGAGGGCGAGGGCGAGGGCGACGCCTGCGCGACCGCGCTGGTCGCCGAGCCGCTGACCGAGGTGGAAGCCGCCGGGCTCGCCGCGGTGTTCAAGGCGCTGGCCGACCCGGTGCGGCTGCGGCTGTTCTCCCTGGTCGCCTCGCACGCCGGCGGTGAGGCCTGCGTCTGCGACCTGGCCGCGTCCTTCGACGTCACGCAGCCCACCATCAGCCACCACCTGAAGGTGCTGCGCGAGGCCGGGCTGCTGGACTCCGAGCGCCGTGGAACGTGGATCTACTACCGGGCCCGCCCCGAGGCGCTGGCGCAGTTGTCGACGCTGCTCGCCCCTGGAGCGGTGTCGGCGTGAATCAGCTGCTGGCCCGGCGTGCCTTCGCCGAATTGCTCGGCACGGGGCTGTTAGTCGCTGTCGTGGTCGGCTCCGGGATCATGGCCGCGCGGCTGTCGCCGAACGACGTCGGCTTGGAGCTGCTGGAGAACTCCACCGCCACCGCGCTCGGACTCAGTGTGCTGATTCTGATACTCGGGCCGGTCTCCGGAGCCCACTTCAACCCGGTCGTCACCCTTGGCGACTTCATCCTGGGGCGGCGGACCGGGACCGGCGTGGACGCCAAGACCGTCGCCGCCTACATCCCGGCGCAGATCGTCGGCGGTATCGGCGGCACGATTCTGGCGAACCTCATGTTCGCGCTGCCCGCGGTCACCGCCTCCACCCACACCCGCAGCTCCGGGCACCTGTGGCTGGGGGAGACGGTCGCCACCGCCGGGCTGATCCTGCTGATCTTCTCCCTGGTCCGTACCGGCCGTGGCGCCCTCGCGGCACCCGCGGTCGGCGCCTACATCGGCGCGGCGTACTGGTCCACGTCCTCCACCTCGTTCGCCAACCCCGCCGTCACCATCGCGCGGGCCTTCACCGACACCTTCGCCGGGATCGCTCCCGGTTCGGTCGGCGGGTTCGTCGCCTTCCAGGTGATCGGCGCCGCCGTCGGCGTGGGGCTGGTGGTGGTGTTGTATCCGCACGCTGAGAAACTCGACCCGATTGAAAGGGCGTCCTGATGTCCGACAAGCCTTCCGTGCTCTTCGTGTGCATCCACAACGCAGGCCGCTCCCAAATGGCGGCCGGCTTCCTCACCCACTACGCGGGCGACCGCATCACCGTCGGCTCCGCCGGCTCCGCCCCGGCCGGCTCGGTCAACCCCGCGGTCCTGGAAGCCATGAACGAAGTGGGCATCGACCTGTCCGCCGAGACCCCCAAGGTCCTCACCGACGAGGCCGCCCTGGCCTCCGACGTCATCATCACCATGGGCTGCGGCGACACCTGCCCGGTCTACCCCGGCAAGCGCTACCTCGACTGGCCGCTGCCGGACCCGGCCGGCCAGGGGGTCGAAGCCGTCCGGCCGATCCGCGACGAGATCGAGAGGCTCATCAAGGGGCTGATCGACGAGATTTCCCCCGAGACGGCCTGAACCCCCACGGGTAGAGAAAGTCAGGGTACCTATATCAGGGCTTAGATTTAATTGACGCGCCCCTCCGGCGTCTCTAAGTTGGCTACTTGGCGAGATGATTCGATCACTCGCAGCGGTCGCGAGTGTCGGCGGCGGGGTCGGGTTGATGGGGGATCCGGCCGTCACCGGGTGGCCGGGAGATCGGTGATGCCTGGGAGGTCTTCAGCGGCCGTGTCAGAAGCCTGCAACCGCAGTTCGACGGCTTGTGCACCCGATGTCTCGGCCTACTCCAGGGGATCGAGAACGACGGCGGGTTGCCCGAGGCCGACGCCAGACAGCTGATCATGAATCCCGATCAGCTGTCTGGCACCCTCATGGCCGTCGCGGCGCACAGCTCGCTGGGATCCGACCGGCTGAGTGCCGCGGCCGACAAGATCCGCACCCCCGTCATCGACGCGGCCAGCCTCCGACGCGGCCAGTTGGAGACCTTGACGTCGCTCACCGATGAGGAACGCCGGAACTACTACTTCCTCTTCCAGGTCTTCGCCCGGGAGTTCATGGTCCCGCGGCTGCGGACTGGCACCGCCGAGGAACGCGCGGCCTTGTTCGACACCGTCGAACAAGGCCTGGCCGACGGCGACGTGCTCATCGATGACGCCGTCGACAACGAGATCATCGACGAACTCGTCTACGTCGGCCACACCCTGAGGGACGATCCCGTCGACCTCACCGGTGCCGGCCCCCTCACCACAGAACGCATCGACCGGACCCGCAACTGGCGGCCCGGCACGTGAGCACACGTGAGCGCACGTGAGCACACACGGATCCCATCGAGACACCGGGACGGAGACCCATGCGTCCAGTACCGGACAGCGGCGACCTGGGCCTTGACCTGGACGGCCTCGACCGCTTCGCCAGCGCGTTGGACAACCTCGCCGGCCAGTGGGACGGAACCGACAACCAGATCGGCGACGCCGACTGGCTCGCCGGTGACGCTGACATCCTCGACGCCCTCAGCGCCTTCACACGATCCTGGGCCAGCGCAATGCCCATCGCCTACTAGCGCTCGAACAACCTCCAGTGCCCCTCCGAGACCACCTCGACAACACCCTCCACCACCTTGATGGCCGTCTCGTCGTCGAGGGCGTACCCCGGAACCGGTATGCGTGCGGCCCACTTCTCCGCGTCGGCCATGGTGTTCTCCGGGCACATCGGGTTGTCCAGGTGCGGGAAGATCGAAAAGCCGACCATGCCCAGCGCGCCGTCGCCTCCGGCGGCCAGTTTCCAGCCCACGAACTCCTCGCCGACGTGCGGGGCCATCACCATGCTGCCGGCGCTCAGGCCCACGTAGACCGTGTCGTCCAACGACGGGAACAGGTCCGCCAGGCCGGACTCCCGCATCCAGTGGTGCAGGTACAGGACGTCGCCGCCGCACACCAGTAGGGCATCGGTCTCGCGGACCAGGGGGACCCAGTTGTCCCGGTCGATGCTGGGCAGGGCGGTCAGCTCCAGCATGCCCACCGACTTCCAGCCCAGCTCGACCATGGGGGTGGGGCTCTGCCCGGCGATCTGCCGCCACGTCATGACCGCCGTCCCGGGCAGCATGCCGTACATCGCGGTGGGGATGCACAGGGCGGTGGACTCGGCGATGGGTTTGCCCAGCATGTCGGTCAGGGCGTCGCGGATGCTCTGGTTGCTGACGCCGCCGGAGGTGAGGAGAAGCTTCATCGCGCCTTCCTTGTCCATGGCAGGGGATTCAATCACGGCGCACTGACTCGAACGAGCATGCGAATCGGGGACGCCCCACTGGGCTCCGCGCGCCTCGCCGAGCACGGGAATCTGCACTACGTCGTGCTCTTTCCCGGGGTGGCCGCCGTGCGCATCAGCAGGCGTCCCAGTTCCGCCGCCGAGTTGCCGCGGCGGACCGAGATCCTGCGGGGCGTCGAGGCGGCGGGGCTGCCGTTCGCCGTGCCGGTGCCGCTGACGGCGGTGACCCCGTTCGGGGAACGTGTGGCCGTCGCGGTTTCGTGGGCCGACATCCTGGGCGACGAGGTCATTCCGCGCCTGCCGCCGAAGTGGCGGGACGGGGTCCGGCGGCGGCTGGACGCGCTGCTGGCGCTCGACGACGTGCCGGCCGGGCTCGTGCACGGCGACCTCGGCGGGGGCGACATCCACTTCGGCCGGGACGGCAAGCTGGTCGGCGTCCTGGACTGGGACGTGGCGATCCTGTCCGACCCGGCCATCGACGCGGCGCTCGCTGCGACCTGGCAGGGCTGGGACGTGCTGCGTGCGGCGACGGACGAGCAGACCTGTCGGCGCGCCTGGGCCTGGAACGACGCCATCGAGGCCGGGCACCTCCACGCGGTGTTCGCGAACAAGTCGTTGGAGAGCGTTGACGGGTTCGTGAGCTCGATCGTGGCGTGGTTCGAAAGCCGGTAGGACGCCCGAGGCCCGACGCCCTAACCCCGAGCTGCCGGCGGCTCCATCGCCCACCGGATCAGGCTCGTCAGCGCCCGGCCGGCCGGCTGCACCCCCGCGCGCTCGGCGAGCGGCAGGTACGGCAGGTGCAGCGGCTTGCGTGCCCACCGGGGCAACAGCGCGACGGCGTTGGCGGCCAGCACGGCGTATGGCGGCCGGGCCGCCCAGGGCAGCGGCGGGTCCGCCAGCAGGAAGCGCGCCGCTTCGCGGGCCTGCGTGGTCGCCCTGAGCTCGGGCCGGTAGGCGCGGAGCCGGTCGACGAGTTCCGCCCGGGTGGTCGGCGGGTCGAGGACGCCGAGTGCGGTGGCCACGAAGGCGGCGTCGGCGATGTAGCCGTCGGCCTGCGCGGGACTCAGCGGCCGGCGGCCGTAGCGCTGGTAGGCGCGCAGGAAGCTGTCGACTTCGGCGACGTGGACCCAGCCGAGCAGGTGCGGGTCCGAGGCGTGGTACGGCTGCCCGTCGACGGTGCCGCGGACGCGCTCGTGCACCGCGCGGACTGTGTCCACTGCGTGCTGCGCGTCCTCGGCGGTGCCGAAGGTGGTGAAGGCCAGGAAGGTGCTGGTCCGTTGCAGGCGGCCCCACGGATCGCTCCGGTAGCCGGAGTGTCCGGCGACGGCGGCCATGGCCAGCGGGTGCAGGGACTGCAACAGCAGGGCGCGCAGGCCGCCGATGAACATGGACGCGTCGCCGTGGACGATGCGGATCGGCCGGTCGGGGGCGAACCAGCGGGGCCCGGGCGTGTCGTGGATGCGTTTGCGGGCGGCCGGGCCGCCGGGACCGGCCACCCGGCCGAACAGCTCGGCCCGCAGCCGGTGTCGGACGGCTTCGGCGCCCGGGAGGTTCGGGAGGCTCGGGAGGTTCGACCCCGTCAGCATCTCTTCATCGTAACTTCGGTCAGCCCAGGGCGGGGGCCAGCCAGCGGTCGAGGAAGGCGCGGAGCTGGGCCTCGTCCCGCGGCGGGGTGCCGGGGTGCTGGAGCAGCGAGGTGAGCAGGCGCATGATCATCTCGGCGAGGCCGGGCAGGTCGGCGTCGGAGATGCCCGCGGCGGCCCAGTCGACGGGGAACCGCCGCAGCATCCGCGCGCCGTAGGCGATGGTGGTCGCGGTGGTGGCGCCGCGGCCGAAGGCGTCGGAGTCGCCGAGGTGCAGCGACAGGCTCACGCGGGGCTCGGCCGGGATGGTCCGGAGGCAGAAGAGCATGCCCTCGACCACGGCCTCGGCCGGATCGGTGAGTTCCCGGTCCCGCAGGTGGGCCAGGAGCTGGTCCACGAACGCGTCGGCGCCCTGGGCCGCGACCTCGCCGACGATGTCGCCGATGCCCGTGAAGTGGCGGTAGACGGTCTGGCGGGTGACCCCCAGCTCGGTCGCGACGTCGGACAGGGTGGTCTTGGCGACGCCGTACCTGTCGACGCAGCGGGCGGTCGCATCGACGATGCGTTGCCGGGCTTCGGCCTCCGTGGCCGGAGGGCGGCCGGCCCAACCGTGGTGCGCCATGGGATCAGGATATTAGCGGCGTGAGGCGGAGGTGCGACGTGCGGCAGTGGTGCGATGTGCTGCGAGGATGATGCCGGCCGCCGCCACCGCGCACAGCGTGGAGTACCACAGGCTGCCGATCGGCGTCCCCTGCTTGGTCACGCCGTGGGACGAAGCCAGGTAAGCGGGCGATGCGATGAGCCACAGGGCTATCAGCACACCGAGGTAGAACGGGGGATAGGCGCGGGCGAACAGGGGTGCGGGTGCGGGTGTTGGCGCGGGGCCGGTGCGGGGCGCTTGCCAGGTGTCTATCAGCAGACCGAGGCCGATGATCCAGACGGCGGCGAGTTCGACCCCGATGATCGCTCGCTGGACGCCGAGGTGCCCGCCGCCCTGGAACAAGCCCGCGGGCGCGCCCGCGACGACCATCGCCAGTGGCGCGAGGGCTCCGGCGACGACGGATCGCCAGGTGATGCCGGGACCGGTTTTGCTTCCGGTTCCGGTCAGGCGGATGACGAGGTACACCAGCGCGGCGAAGGAGACGGAGGCGAACAGGAACATGCTGTTCATCGGCACCGAAGCCAGCGCGGGCTGGTTGACCTTGGTATCGCCGGGGTTCCAGGCCCACCACCGCAACTGCGGGCCGAGCTGGTCGAAGATCTCGTAGAAGACCTGGCACACGAACGCGACGGCCAGCGCGCCGGCGACCGTGCCGCGCCGTGCGAACACGTCCAGGGCCCGCACCAGTTCGTACGCGAGCTGGGACAGCGCGGGATAGAAGGCCACGATGTAGAGCGGCAGCCGGTCGTACATCAACTGCACGGTGAAGACGTTGTGGGAGAAGATGAAACCGACCTGCTTGTCGAGGCCGAACCAGCCCGGGAAGTACAACGGCGGCTCGATGACCGCCAGGTAGGCGACCGAGGCGAACCACAGCGTGAGGTTGACCGGGTCGCCGTCGTGCCGCCACCGCCGCCATGCATGAACCAGGGCGAACACCGCGCCGCCGATGATGAGCAGTTCCAGGATCGGCATGGTGCCGTTGCTCAAGTGGAACGGGTCGCGGAACGTCACCACCGGATCGGCGTGACGGCAGGAGAATCCGAGGCCCTCGGCGATGTGCTCGGCAGTCGGATCGCAGGTCTGGTCCACCGCGGGGTCCCCATCCTCAGACGTCGATGAAGCGGGCGTAGTCGGTGTAGTCGGTGTAGTCCGTAGCGGGCGGATCCTGCCGGGCGTCGAACCCGCTGGGTATGACAGTGCGGCCGAGCCGTTGCCGCAGCTTGTACCGGATGACGCCGAACCAGAAGCGCGGGTCGGCGGCCAGCTGCCGCAGGGACGTGTCGATGTTGAAGACCTGCGCGAACGTGCGCTCGACGTAGGGGTCCTCGCGGCCGGCGGCGTTGATGGCGTTGAAGACGGGCCAGCTCAGGCGGGCCGTCAGCCGCCGGCGCCAGCGCGGGGCGACCTCCGTCCCGGTGGCGAACTCGTACGCCTGGTCGCGGGCCATCGCGAGCATCCAGGGCACGGCCAGGGACTTCTTCTGCCGGTTCAGGAACTCGCGGAAGAACGCCGCATCGCAGACCCCGTGCTCGTCCAGCATGGCGCCGAGGATCAACGCCGAGCGGGCCGCCGAGCTCATGCCCTGGGCGTAGAAGGGATTGAACGCGCAGATCGAGTCGCCGACGCAGACCAGGCCGACCGGCGGCCGGTCGAGCAGGTCGTAGCGGCGCCAGGTGTTGCCGGTCGACCGGGTCAGATGCACCGGGGACACCGGCGTGCAGGCCCGGGCCGCCAGGCCGAAGGCCGTGGCCCGCACCCGGTTCGCGGCGGTCTCGAAGGCCTCGGCGTCACGCGGCATGGGGATGCCCCACGACCCCATGCAGACGATGGCGCGCTCGCCCTCGATCGGGAAGAAGTTGCTGAGGAACTCGTGCTCCACGGGGTGGCTGCCCGCGTCCTGGGTCGGGGCGATGATCAGGTGCTTCCACCACCACGCCGCCGGCCGTTCGGTGGCCGGCGGCAGGGTGTACCAGCGCGAGGTGTAGGTGACCCTGGCGTCGAGGGTCTTCTGTGGGGGTGCGGTCCAGCCCGCCGCGCTGAGCCAGTCGGCGCTCGAGGATCCGCGGCCCAGCGCGTCGACGAAGAGGTCGGCGGGCAGGTGGGCGTCCCGGCCGTCGGCGGTGCGGTACTCGACCCCTGTGACGCGCCCGCCGGCGGTCCCGGCGCCGGTGGAGCGCAGTCCGGTGACCGTCACGCCTTCCCGCAGTTCGATACCCGGCAGCTCGCGGACCTTCTCGCGCAGGACCCGCTCGATCAGCACCCGGGAGCTGTAGACCATGGTCATCGAGCCGCTTTTGCGCGGCGCCCAGCCGGTGTCCTCGCAGTACGCCGCGTCCATCGAGGGCATCAACAGCATCCCGCCCGCGGCGATCAGGGCGTCCTCGAACCCCGGGAAGATCTCCCCGATGGCCCGCCGGCCGGAGTTCAGCAGGAAATGAGGGTGCTTGCTCTGGGGTACGCCCCGCCGATGCTCCGCACCGGGCGGCAACAGGTCCCGTTCGAGGACGATCACCTTCTCGAAGTGCCGGGCGAGGACCCCGGCCGCACACAGCCCCGCCACGCTGCCGCCCAGCACGATCGCGGTGTCTCTGCCCATTTCGCCACTCCAATCATACAAACAGTGAGTGAATGTATGACCGAACGCTGAAGAGGTCAAGGCTCATCTGAATACCCCCGGGGGTACCTTTGACGTACCCCCGGGGGTATGCCTACGATCGTATCGTCGCGAGATACCCACCGGGGTATCCGGGAGGAGTGGCGGCGATCATGACGGTCATCGACGGAACAGCGCCGGAGCCGCGCGCCGACAGCCCCGGGCCCGTCGGGTGCGGCAGCTGGCCCAGCAGCACTTCGGCGGCGCCGCCTCGACCGCGTTGCAGGTCGTGGTGCACTCCGACGGCGCCCCGGTCTCCGACCCGGCGGTGCGGGCCGTGGCCGCCGAGGCCACCGCGCTGCTGAGCGCCGACCACCGGGTCGCCGGCGTGGTGCAGCCGCAGCCCGGCCTCACCGTCAGCCGGAACGGTCGGACCGAGGTCCTGCTGGCCGGGGCCAAGGCCGATCCGAACGACATGGTCCGGGCCGCCGACGCGCTGAAGGGCCGCTGGCCGCGCTGTCCGGGAACGGGATCACCGTGACCGCGACCGGCTCCTCGGTGCTGTGGAGCGACTTCAACGCGGCCAACCACCACGCGATGCTGCACTCGGAGATCGTGTCCTGGCCGGTGACCCTGATCATCCTGGTCATCGCATTCGGCTCGCTGGTCGCCGCCGGCCTTCCGCTGCTGCTGACCGTCTCCGGGCTGGCCGCCTCGGCCGGCGCTCTGGTGCTGCTCGACCACCTCACCCCGGTCTCCATCTGGGCCATGAACTTCGCCATGATGTTCGCCCTGGCCCTGGGCATCGACTACGCGCTGTTCCTGGTCGTGCGCTTCCGAGCCGCGCTGGCCCGGCACGGCCGGGCGGGCGCGGCGGTCGCCGAGACCATGGACACCGCCGGCAAGGCGGTGGCCCTGTCCGGGGCCACCGTGCTGGTCAGCCTGTCGGCGGTGATGCTGGTGCCGGTCCCGGCGTTCCGGTCGATGGCCGCCGGGATCATGCTCGCCGTCGTGTTCGTCCTCGGCGCCACCTTGACGCTGCTGCCCGCCGTCCTGGGCAGGCTGGGGCACAAGGTCGACGCCGGACGCCTGCACTGGGCGTAGAAGGCACCCACCGGGACCGACTCCGCGCAGGCCGCCGGATCCCCCCGCTTCGCCGCCTGGGGCGAGCGGCTGTGGCGCCACCCGCTGCGTCACGGCCTGCCGGCCCTGGCGATGCTGCTGGCCCTGGCCGCGCCGCTGGTGGGACTGCGCACCTCGATGCCGTCCATCACCGTCGTCCCGGCCGACGCCTCGGCGCGCGTCGGCTACACCCATATCCAGCAGGCGTTCGGCCCCGGTATGCCCGGCACGTTGCAGATCGTGGCCCCCGCCGACCAAGCCGAGTCGGCCTCGGCGACCGTGGCGGCGGTCCCGGCATCGCCGCCGTCGCCCCGGCCGTGCCCGCCACCGACGGTTCCGGGCTGGTGCTGATCCAGGCCGGGCCGAAGGCCGATCCCTCGTCACCGGCACTGGCCGCCACCGTGCATCAGCTGCGCGCGCACCTGCCCCAGCAGGCGAAGGTCGGCGGCGCGGCCGTGGAGAACCTGGACCTGCAGCACGCGCTGAACGCCAAGACGCCGCTGGTCCTGGGCGTGATCCTGACCCTGGGCTTCCTGCTGCTCCCGGTGCTGCTGCGGCTCATGGGCCGCCGGACCTGGTCCTGCCCGGCCTGGCTGGCCCGGGTGCTCCCGGACATCCGGTTCTCCCATTGACCGTGCCTTGACGGTACCTTGACCGTGCCTTGACCCGCGGCAGGGCTTCGGACTGCGGGAACGCCCAAAAGGCGGTAGACAATTTATCGTGTCCACTCCCGCGGAACAGCAGTACGGACAGGGAGACGACGGATCCGCCGAAGAGGCGTTCGCGCAGTGCCCGATGCCGGCGGCCATCTTCGACAGCGCGCTGCGGGTCGTGCGCGCGAGCCGGGGCATGGCCCTGGAAGCCGGCGTCACCGATGACGAGGTCCGTACCGACCGCGGTGTCGGTGCCCTGTTCGGTTCTGCCGGGGCGGGAGTCGAACAGGGGATACTCGGGGTCTTCGAGACCGGCGAGGCAGACCAGATGGACGTGCGGGTGTACGGCGCCGCCGGCGGACCCCGGGTGTGGTCGGTGACCCTCTCGCCGCTGCGGGACCGGGCCAGGCGCGTGCACCGGGTGCAGCTCACGGCGGTGGAGGTCACGGAGCTGCACCGGGCCCGGGACCGGCTCGCGGTGCTGAACGAGGTCAGCGTCCGGGTCGGCACCACGCTGGACGTGTCCACCACCGCGCAGGAGATGGCCGACCTGATGGTCGGCCGGCTGGCCGACTTCGTCACCGTCGACCTGGTGGACTCCCAGTTCCGGGGCCTGGAGCCGAAGCCGTCGGCCGAAGGCGTGGTGTTGCGGCGTGCCGCTCACCAGTCCGTGCTGCCCGGCGTCCCGGAGGCCTTGATCGAGCCCGGGGAGATAGACCACTATCCGGACTACTCGCCGCCGGCCAGGTGCCTGGTCACCGGCCAGTCCTCGCTGCACAACCTTCCGGACGCGGCGGTCACCAGCTGGCAGGCCGTTGATCCGCAGCGCGCGGCGGTGCTGCACGCCCGCGGGATCCATTCGGTCATGGTCGTGCCGCTGCGCGCCCGCGGCATCGTCCTGGGCATCAGCCTGCTCGTGCGGCACCAGAACCCGGTGCCGTTCGGGCTCGACGACCTGCTGCTGGCCGAGGAGATCGCGGCGCGGGCCGCGGTGGCCGTGGACAACGCCCGCCTCTACACCCGCGAGCGGAGTACGGCCCTGGCCCTTCAGCGCAGCCTGCTCCCGCAGCGGCTGACCGGCCAGGACACGGTCCAGGCCGTCTTCCGCTATCTGCCCGCCGACTCCCGGGCCGGCATCGGCGGCGACTGGTTCGACGTGATCCCGCTGTCCGGGGCCCGGGTCGCGCTGGTCGTCGGCGACGTGGCCGGACACGGGCTGCACGCCTCGGCCACCATGGGCCGGCTGCGGACCGCGGTACGGGCCCTGACCGACGTCGACCTGCCGCCCGACGAGCTCCTCACCCACCTCGACGACCTGGTCGCGCACCTCGCGGCCACCGAGGACGAGGTGATCGACCCGGACCTGGACACCATCTCGGACATCGTCGCCACCTGCCTGTACCTGGTCTACGACCCGGTCGCGGGCAGCTGCACGGTGGCCAGCGCCGGCCACCTGCCCCCGGCCGTGGTCGGCCCGGACGGGGCCGTGGACATCGTCGACCTCTCACCCGGGCCGCCGCTGGGCGTCGGCGGCCTGCCGTTCGAAGCCACGAGGTTCGCCGTCGCCGAGGGCACCTTGCTGGTCCTGTACACCGACGGCCTCATCGAGGCCTGCGGCCGCGACATCGACACCGGACTGGACCTGTTGCGCCGAAGTCTTGAGCGGCCGCCGGCCTCGCTGGAGAAGACCTGCGCGGCGGTGGTGGATACCATGCTGCCCGCTCCGCCCACCGACGACGTCGCCCTGCTCATCGCCCGCACCCGGATCCTGGGCCCGTCCCACGTCGCCACCTGGGACGTGCCCAGCGACCCGGCGATGGTGGCCCAGGCCCGTGCCTGGTCGGCCCGGCAGCTGGCCGAGTGGGGACTGCAGGAGGCCACCTTCGCCCTGGAGTTGGTCGTCAGCGAGCTCGTCACCAACGCCATCCGGCACGGCGCCCCGCCGATCCGGCTGCGCCTGATCCGCGACACGGCGATCATCTGCGAGGTCTCCGACGGCAGCAACACCTCCCCGCACCTGCGCCAGGCCACGACCTTCGACGAGGGCGGGCGCGGGTTGCTGCTCGTGGCCCAGGTGGCGCAGCGCTGGGGCGCCCGGCACCACGCCGTCGGCAAGACCATCTGGGCCGAGATCGCTCTGCACGGCGGCGATTTCCTGTAGAGGGCGACCGGATATCGTCGGGCGGGTGGATGTGACTGCACCGGGTCTGCTCGACGAGGACGTGCCCGACGATCCGGTGGGCCCAGATTCGGGCTCAGTTCCGGTAAGCCCAGATCCGGTGGCCCCGACCGAGGACGCCGCACCGCTGATCCCCTATCGCAGCCGCCGGCGGCGCTGGCTGCGGCGACTCGCGAAGACGGTCGCCGTGCTGTTCGTCGCCAGCACGTTCTTGTCGACCGCTTACAACGCCGCCACCGACGCCCGGGCCTCCGTCCCGGCCGGCCTGAGCTACGTCCAAGCCGGCGACGTCCGGACCCGGTACCGCGAATGGGGGAGCAGCGGCACGCCGATCGTCCTGGTCCACGGCTTCGTCGAGAACGCGGACACCTGGCAGTACCTGGCCCCGCTCCTGGCCGCGCAGGGCCACCGGGTCTACGCCCTGGACATCGACGGCTGGGGCTACACCCAGCGCGTCGCGCCGTTCGACGTCGGCCACCAGGCCCGCCAGCTCGACGCCTTCATCCAGGCCCTGCACCTGGACCGCCCGGTCCTGGTCGGCCATTCCAGCGGCGCCGCCGTGGCGGCCCTGGCCGTCCTGGACGAGCCCGCCGACGCCGCCGGCCTGATGTTCCTCGACGGCGACGGCCTGGCCACGGGCGCGGGCCAGAAGACCCCGCTGACGCACCTGTTCCTGAACCCCTATCGCACGACCCTGATGCGCCTGGCCATCCGCTCGGACACCGTCATCCGCGCCATCTACGGCGCCACCTGCGGCCCGACCTGCCCCAAGCTCGACGCCGCCGGGCTGGACCAGTGGCGCCGGCCCCTTCAGGTCCCGGGCGCCGAGGAATCGTTGTGGAGCATGGTGAGCCTCGGGGTCGCCGGCCTGCCGCCGGCCCGCCTGGCCGAACTCGCCACGCTGCCGCTGCCGAAGGCGGTCGTGTTCGGCGGCGCCGACTCCGCCTACGATCCGAACTCGCCCGAGACCACCGCCGCGCGCATCGGCGCGCCCGCCCCGACGATCATTCCCGGGGCCCAGCACCTCACCTCGGTCAACAGCCCGCAAGCCGTCGCCGCGGCGGTCGCCACACTTGAGGCGCGCGCCGGCTGATTTCCCTTATGCGCTGATTTCCATCATGCGCCTGATTTTCATCATGCGCCTGATTCTCATCATGCAGAGATGATGAAGCTGTCCGGGTGGTGGAAATCGGGTCCCGGCGAGACGTGGTTCAAGGCCCAGTAATCGAGGTCGCCGTCGGAGTCCTCGATAACCGCTGCTATGGCCAAACTGCCAGTCGCGGTCGGGCCGTAAATCTCCAGGTCTACTTCAAGCTGAAGGCGGCGGGCTTCGCGGGTGACGCGAATTCGGGGAGGCTGTGCCGGACGCACCGGCGTCATGTTCCGGTGGTAGTCGTCGAAGCTGTACAGGGCCCACTCGGTGGACGGCGAGACGTTGAGCTCGTAGTAAGTAGGGGAGTCCGCTGATTTGCGGATGAATGCCTCAAAGCAGGTATGCTCCCATAATTCGTCCGCCTGGCGCGAGGCGCTCGTAGCGGGTATTCGCAGACTGGAAAGGTCGGCGTCGAGAACGTAGCGCAGAGATAGTGACCCGCTAGTAGTCTCCTGAAGGTGAACATTAAGCGCTCTAGCGGCGTTGGCCGTCGAAGGTCGGAAAGGCACCAATGGGGCGCTGCATGGGAGGCGTGAAGGCATGATCCATAATATCGATTCCATGTCTCATGCCTCGCGCCTGGCCGCTTACCGTACGGTCTCGACGTCCCTGGCGCTGCTCAGTGATCGTGACGTGCAGCGGATGTTGGACGCGGCGGCGCCGATCGGATCGGGCATCGGTGGGAAGTCGGTGCTGCTGGACGTCGCCGGGACGCCCGTCTTCGTCAAGCGGGTACCGCTGACCGATCTGGAGCGGCGGCCGGAGAACGTCCGATCCACGGCGAACCTGTTCGAGCTGCCGGCGTTCTGCCACTACGGCATCGGCGGGCCGGGCTTCGGGGTCTGGCGGGAGCTGGCCGTGCAGACGATGACGACCGACTGGGTGCTCGCCGGGGACTGCGAAGGTTTTCCGTTGATGTACCACTGGCGGGTGCTGCCGGATTCGAGCCCGCTTCCCGAGGAGCTGTCCGATGTCGAGGCCACGGTCGCTTTCTGGGGCGGCGGAACGCAGGTGCGTCGCCGCATCGAGGAGCTGCGTGATTCCTCGGCGAGCATCGCGCTGTTCCTGGAGTACATCCCGCGCAACGTGTTCCAGTGGCTCGGCGAGCAGCTGAGCATCGGGGGCGAGGCCGCCGAGCGGGCTTGCGCCCTGGTGGATAGGGACCTGGCGGCGGGGATCTCGTTCATGAACGCCCAAGGCCTGCTGCATTTCGACGCCCACTTCCAGAACCTTCTGACCGATGGCAGGCGTCTGTATTTCGCGGACTACGGGCTGGCGATCTCCTCGCGGTTCGAGCTGTCGAAGGACGAGGCCGCGTTCTTCGAGCGGCACCACGACTACGACCGGCGCTTCGCGGCCATGTACCGCGCGCAATGGCTGGTCACCGAGCTGTTCGGGTCCGGTTCGGAGGACCGCGAAGCCCGCCTGCGGGCCTATGCCGAAGGTGAGGCGCCGACCGGGATTCCCGGGACGGCCGCGGCGATCTTGACCCGGGACGCGGCCACCGCCGTCGTGATGACGGACTTCCTGCGCAGGCTGATGAAGGAGAGCAGGCAGGCGCCCTACCCGCCTCAGCTGTGAAGGCTCACTGCCCGTCGACGTAGACCCACCGCCCACACCGTCCCGAGGGGACCGAGACGACGGCGCGCCCCGATGCGGTCACCGCCCGCTGGCCGATGTCGCTCGCGCGGCAGAAGGAGCCGGCTTTCACCACACCCCGTTCCTGCGCGCGCGGAACCGGAACGGTCGCGGACGCGGTGCCGCCGGCCACGGTCACGGGTTGAGGCTCCCGCACACGGTCTGCGGGACTGCTTTCCGTCCGGACCTCGTCGGCTCGGATGGGCTCGGCCCGCTGCCGCCCGATGCGGAGCTTCAACTTCATGCGTGTTCCCCTGATCCTCTGGTCGCGCCGGGTCGGTTCCGCACGGCGCGGGTATGCGCCATTGGATCAAGAGTCCGTATGGGTGAGCGCGAAGCGCGCGAGATGGCGGGGTGTGTTCACTCTATTGGCGCCATAAGTAGGCTGCCACGGTGGACTACGAGCATGTCATCGCGCGCGCTGCCGCGTTCGACGCGGGCCCGGACGCCGACGAGGACGACCTGGAGGCGCGCTGGCAGCTGATCGGCGAGCTGCACCGCAGTACCGGCCGGGACGCGTTCGAGGCGGTGGTGGCGGCCGCGGGATCCGATGAGCGGGCGCGGCGGCTGGTGGCGCTGGACGCGCTGGGGCAGATCGGCTACACGGCGAACCGGCCGTTCGCGCAGGAGACGGTGCCGGTCCTGCTCGGCGCGGTCGGCGATCCGGACCCCGAAGTCGTCGCCTCGGCGGTCACCGCCCTCGGACACGTCGGCGACCCGGACGGCCTGGCGGCGGTGCTCCAGCGGGTCGGGCACGCCAGCGACGCCGTCCGCTTCGCCGTGGCGGTCGCGCTGCCGGCGCTGACCGACCCCGACGAGCCGGCCGCGGACGCCGTCGCGGCCCTGATCGCCCTGACGTGCGACGAGGACCCGCAGGTCCGGGACTGGGCCACGTTCGGGCTCGGCACCCAGCTGGACGCCGACGGCCCCGAGATCCGCGAGGCCCTCGCCGCCCGGCTGGACGACAGCTGCGACGACGCCGGCGAGGAGGCACTGATGGGCCTGGCGCGGCGGGGCGATCCGCGGGCCACGGCTCCGCTGCTGGACCAGTTGCGGCAACTGGCCGACGATGACTCGATCCTGCCCGGAACGCTGCTGTTCGAGGCCGCGGCCATCACGCAGGCGAACGACGCGCTGCCGCCGCTGCGCCGCCTGTGGCAGCGGCGGGACACCTTCGGGCCCTCGGCCCGGCGGATGCTCGCCGAGGCGCTTCAGTCGCTCGGGGAGCCGGTGGAAGCAGAGTCCTGACGCTGTGCCCGGGGATGGGTGATCATGCCGGCCGATGGCGGCACGCAGGACCGGGAGGTGGCGATCTTCGGGACCCTCGCGGAGGGCGGCCGGTTCCGGCACCTGTCCGAGACCGGCTTCGACCTCGCCGCCCCGGACGCCGCGAACGCCCCGGACGCCGCGAACCCCGTGAACGCCGTGAACGGAGAATCCCGATGACCCGCCTGCCCGCACCCGACTCCGCGACGCTCCCCGCCGGCATCCGCACCTTCCTGGCCACCCTGCCGCCGGACGCGATGGTGCAGATGATGTCCCTGTCCGCCGGCACCGTGAAAACCTTCGTGGCCCTGGCCAAGGACCTGTTCACCGCGCTGGAGCTGCCGCCCCGGTCCCGCGAGCTGGTGATCCTCGCCGTCGCCGAGTACGCCGGTGCCGCCTTCGTCACCGCTCAGCACGCTCCCATGGCGGCCGCGGCCGGGGTCGACGAGCGCACCCGCGAGCTCATCGCCGGACGCCGGCTCGACGACCCCGCGCTGAGCCCGTACGACAGCGTGCTGCTCCGCTTCGCCGCCGAGGCCGCCGCCCGGCCCCGGGTCGACGACCTCCTGTTCCAGCAGGCCCGCGCGCACCTCAGCGACCGCGAACTGGTGGAGGTCCTGCAGATCGTCGGCGAGCCTGGACGCGCTGCGGCGCCGCACCGCCGCGGCGTTCACCGACGCAGACCCCTACGAAGGACTGCGCCGCTACGTCCTGGAGCTGTTCGACGCACTGGCCCTCGACCGGCTGCTCACCGAACGGCTCTCCGACGCCGCCTCCCCGGCCGCTTCCTCAATGCTGGAAAGCCTCGGCGCGCTGCTGGAGTCGGCGCGCGCCGGCAGCCGGGTGCGGGCCGACGCGACCGGGCAGGACCTGCGGGTAGTGCTGTGCGGGGTGGCGCTTTAGCTGGGGCGGCTGGAAGAGCGCGACCCGGCGGTGTGGGCCCGCTACGACGAGCTGGTGCTGGCCGCGCTCAGCGGCTGACCGGGCTCCGGTGTATCCGGTGTATCTTGAGGTGCCGGTCGGGCCCGTCGGGCGCGCCGGGTTGGAGGGGATCACGTCTTCGCCGTTTCGTCGCGGGCTGTTTCCTTCCCGTCCGCAGTGTTCGTAGACCATGCAGGCGCGACAAGAAACACGTGCAGAGCGAGTGCACTATGGCAGGACGTTGAACTGGCATGGAGGACGGGCGCCTCAGGGTTGAGGCACTTGGGCCGCTGCGGGCGTTCGTCGGCGAGCGGGAAGTGGTGCTCGGGCCGCCGAAGCAGCGGGCGGTTTTCGCGGTGCTCGCGTTGAGCCGGAACAACGTCGTGTCGCGGGACGATCTGATCGACTACGTCTGGGGCGAGTCGCCGCCGGCCACGGCCGCCGGGAACCTGCACACGTACATGTCCGGACTGCGCAGAGCTCTGGGGCCGCTGGGTGAGGCGGTCGGCAGCTCCGGTTCGGGGTATTCGCTGCTGCTCGGTGCCGACGGGCTCGACGTCGTGGTCGCCGAACGGGTGGCGGCGCGGGCGCGCGCCGGGCGCGCCGATCGGGATCTGACCGGTGCGGTCGCGGCGTTCGACGAGGCGCTGGCCTGCTGGCGTCCGGGATCCGCGCTCGGCGGGCTGCCCGGGCCGTTCGCGGCCGAGCACCGGGCGCGGGTGGCCGATCTGCGGCTGCGGCTGCTGGTGGAGCGCGCCGAGGTGTTGATGGAGCTCGGCCGGCCGGCCGCGGTGGCCGAACAGCTCCAGGACCATGTCCGGGCGAACCCGTACCACGAGCGGCTGCGCGGGCTCTTGATGAGCGCGCTGCACCACAGCGGGCAGACCGCTGACGCGCTCGCGCACTACCGCGAGCTTCGCAAGCTGCTCGCCGACGATCTGGGGATCGATCCGTCGGCCGAGTCGCAGGCGCTGCATGCCTCGATCCTCGCCGACAACGCCGGGAGCAGCGGTAACCCCGGTAACGCTTCCGCCGCGCCGAGGTCTGCTGTCGCTGTCCCGCCGCCTTCGCAGCCTTCGCCACCACAAGTACCGCCGGTGCGTCCGGCCCAACTGCCGCGCGTCGATGCGAACTTCGTCGGCCGGGTCGCGGCGATCCACCAGGTGCTGGAAGCGGCCCGCACCGCGGCGGGGGAGAGCGCCGCCGTGACCGGTGACGGCGATGGCGCGGGAGATGCCGATAGCACCGGTGACGGTGACGGCCCGCAGATCGTGCTGATCGTCGGCCCCGGCGGCATCGGCAAGACCGCCCTGGCCGTGCGCTGCGCCCACCTGCTGGCCGCCGCCTACCCCGACGGCCAGCTCCACGTGAACCTGCGCGGCTTCGACCCCAGGCATCCGGCGCGCTCGGCGGCGGACGTCCTGCACCACCTGCTCGCCTCGGTGAACGTGCGGAAGATCCCTGAGAACCTGGACCAGCGGGCCGCCCTGTGGCGCAGCATCGTCCGGGACAAGCGCATGCTCATCGTGCTGGACAACGCCGAGTCCGCCGAGCAGGTGGAGGACCTGCTGCCCGGCGGCGGGCCCTCCTTCGTCGTCGTGACCAGCCGCAACCGGCTCAGCGGCCTGTCCGTCCGGTACGCGGCGCGCCGGGTGGCGCTCGGCCCGCTGTCCGCGGACGAGTCCCTGACGCTGCTGTTCACCTCGATCGGGAGTGTGCGGGTGGCCGGCGAGCTGTCGGCGGCCCGGGAGCTGGCCGAGCTGTGCGGCCACCTGCCGCTGGCGCTGCGGATCGCCGCCGAACAAGTGTCCGCCGGGCCCGCGGTGAAGATCGGCGACGTCATCGACGATCTGGAGGACGTGCGGGGCCGGCTGGACGCCCTGCAACTGCCGGACGACGAACTGTCCTCGGTGCGCGGCGTCCTGTCCTGGTCCTACACCAGGCTCGACGCCAAGACCGCGCGCGCGTTCCGGCTGCTGGGCCTGGTCCCGGGGGTGAGCATCGGGCCGAAGGCGGCCGCGGCGCTGCTGGCGCTCGCGCCCGCGGAGTCGGCCGACACCTTGCGGGACATGGTTGGGCAGCATCTGCTGGGGACCACCGCGGGCACCTACTGGATGCACGACCTGACGCGCATCTACGCCGAGGAGGTCGGCCGGCTCGGCGAGCCGGAGGACGCCCGGCGACTCGCCCTCGAACGGCTGCTTGAGTGGTATGTACGGTGCCTGGCCGGAAGGTACGAGACCGTCCCGGTCCGGCTCCCGTTCACCCTCGGCGACGACTTCCCCTACGAACTGGTGAGTCTGGACGGCCAGGGGGAACGGGTCGCCTGGTGCGGCCAGGAGCTGGACAACATGTTGGCGCTGGTCGTCGCGGCCCAGCAGATCGGACGCCACGATCGCGCGTGGCAGTTGTGTTACCTGCTCTTCGAGTACTTCTATGCGGCCGGGCAGGCCCGCGACTGGGCCGAGACCATACGGCTCGGGATGCGCAGCACCGATGTGCTCCAGGACCGCCTGGCCCAGGCCGTGCTGCACAACCATCTGAGCGTGGCCTACTCCCGGCTGGGGCA
Source organism: Catenulispora sp. GP43 (assembly GCF_041260665.1). NCBI lineage: Bacteria > Bacillati > Actinomycetota > Actinomycetes > Catenulisporales > Catenulisporaceae > Catenulispora > Catenulispora sp. GP43. Next base: position 27,698 of record NZ_JBGCCT010000020.1, read on the forward strand.
GAACGACGCCGCGGTGGGCGAGCTGCACAGCGCTCTGGCGCTCGTGGAAGACCTCGACAAGGACGGGCTGCGTATCAGCATCCTGGGTAACCTGGCCTCCACGCTCCGGGAGGCCAAGGACTACACGGCGGCTCTGCCCTATGCCGAACAGGCCGCCGCCCTGGCCCGTCGCAATGGCCTGTCTTACTACCAGGCCGGTACGCTCGACGTCCTGTGCGAGCTCTACGTCGAACTCGGTGGGTTCGCCCAAGCGCTGCGCGTGGGGGAGCCCGGCAGGCAGGCGGCTCGGGCCAGCCAGACCCCCATGCTGGAAGCCAACATCCTGATCGCCATGGGCGCGGCCGAGCACGGTCTCGGGCACGCCGACACGGCCGTCGAGCACTTCCAGGAGGCGCTGACGCTGAGCGAATCAGGGGACGACTACCACGCGGCCCGGGCGCTGCTCGGCCTGGCCAGGGTGCACCGGGCCGAGGGCCGGCGGGCGCCGGCGGCCGAGCTGGCCGGGCGGGCGCTGGTGCTGTTGCAGGACCTCGACGCCGAGGACGTCGACGAGGTCGCGGAGTTCCTGCGGGGGTTGGAAGGCTACTGACCTTCCACGTCCCAGCGCCGGCCGGTATCGGCCTGTGCTTGCGCCTGCGCCTGTGCCTGCAAACGCTGCCACAGCAACACCGCCTCGACCCGGCCGTCCACGCCCAGCTCCCGGAAGATCCGGTTGATGTGGTTCTTCACGGTCTTCTCGGTGACGTGGAGGATCTCGGCGATCTCGGCGTTGCGGGCGCCGCGCGACATCAGGGTCATCACTTCGCGCTGGCGTTGCGACAGGGTGGTCTCGCGGCCGTCGGCCCCCGGGAGCTGGAAGGTGTCCTCGGGCCGGTCCTCGGAGGCCGGGATCACGCTGAGCTGGTACTCGGCGCGCAGCACCGTCCGGCTCGTCGGGGCGTTTGTCGGGGCGCCCGCCGGGTCGCGGCCGACGGCCGGCTTGCGGTCCTGCTCGCCGGCGGGGCGGACGGCGACTTCGACGTACGGCATGCCGACGATGTCCACGGCCAGGTTCTTGCCGGCGAACACACGCCGGATCTGCGCCAGGATGTCAGGGCTCGTGATGGCGATCCGCAGGCGGTCGTCGCCGTACGGCGCGCGGTGCGCGGCGACTGTCATGGAAACAGCTTTCCGTATCGGGCTTCAGGCATTCTTCACGGATCCTCCACGGCGGCCGCGCCGGTGGGTCCAAGGGCCTAAAAACCGCCCAAACGCGCTTTGACGGCGTTCGGGGCGGCAACCCACCATCGGTGGGGACGGCCCGCCGTCCCGAACGACGATCCTGGACGCCAAGGGGATGGCAGGGTGCTGACTACGGCGCATCGCGCCACGCTGCGCGGTTACGCGCCCGCCGGACTCGAGGCGGACGCCGATCCGGTGTGGCCCGCGTTCCCCGCGGATCCGGTGTTCGCCGCGGCCGGCATGACGGCGGCCGGCGACCCGGCGTCGGCGGCGGCGCCGATCCCGGTTCGGATCCTGGCCGAGGACGCGGTCACCCGGGACGCCATGCTCGCCTGCCTGCGGCTCCGGCCGGAAATCAGGGTACTGACGCACGTCGACACCGACCCCGCGCGGGTGGTGCTTGTTCTGGCCGAACAAGTCACCGACGGGACGCTGGACCGGATGGGCCAGGCGGCGGCCGCCGCGCAGGTCTGTGCGGTGCCGGCGTCGTACGAGATCGGCTTCGTGCTTGTCGGCGACGGCCTGCGCGCGCACCATTTGCTCGGCGCGATCGCCCACGGACCGGTGAGCGTGCTGGCGCGGCGGGACGCGGGCACCGAGCGCATCGTGCGGGCGATCGTGGGGGTCCCGCAGGGCCGGCTGGAGCTGCCCGACGACGCCGTCGGCTGGCTGGTCGCCAGGCTGCGGACGATCCACCGCGACGTGCTCCAGCCGCGCGGGCTCACCGCCGCCGGGCTCGGCACGCGGGAGGTCGAAGTGCTCCGGCTGCTCGCCGAGGGCCTGGACACCGCGCAGATCGCCCAGGAGATGAACTACTCCGAGCGCACGGTGAAGAGCATCATCCACGGCGTGCTGACCCGGTGCCGGCTGCGCAACCGCGCGCACGCCGTCGCCTTCGCGCTGCGGACCGGCGCGCTGTGACAGGCGCGCTGTGACGCGTCACATTAACGCTTTGCAAATCATTTGAGAAATGTGCGCGAGTTTGTGGACATTCGCCGGTCTCCACCCGTTTCATGGCAAGACAGCTCACTGACACGCCTGAGTTGCCGCCGCCTCGCACCATGATCGTGAGATGCCGAGGGCTTGGGAAGGTTCGACCGCCGTGATGGAAACGACGACACCGACGATCCGTCAACGCACACCGCACGCTGTCGGCCATCTGCCGGCGGCTGCCGAGAGGGTGCCCGACAGGACACTCGACAGGACGCCCGACAGGGCGCCGGACAGGGCGCCGGACAGAACGCCCGACAGAACGTCGGCCGAGAAGGCGCCAGCCGGCCCGGTCACCGTCGCCGTGCTCGCCGGCGACCCGATCACCGGCGAGGGTGCCGCGGCGTTCCTGTCCTCGCGCCCCGGTGTCAGGGTCCTGCCGGTGGACCGCCAGCACGAGGCGGAGGTGGTGCTGATCCTGGTGTCGCGGGTGACCGAGGAGGCCCTGGAGTGGATGCGCCAGGCCGCCGAGCGGGCGCACCGCGAGGTGCGGTTCGTCCTGGTCGGGGACGGCGTGCGCGGACCGGACGTGCTGCGCGCGGTCACCTACGGCCTGGTCAGCGTCATCCCGCGCCAGGAGGCTGATTTCGACCGCATCCTGCGCGCCATCCAGGCGGTGCGCGCCGACCGGCTGGAGATGCCCGACGTGGCGCTGGGCTGGCTGGTCGACCAGGTCCGGGCCATCCAGACCGAGGTGCTGGAGCCGATGGGCGTGACGGCGGCGGGCCTGGAGGCCCGCGAGGCCGACGTGCTGCGGCTGCTGGCCGAGGGGCTGGGGACGCCGGAGATCGCGGCGCGGCTGAACTACTCCGAGCGGACGGTGAAGAACATCATCCACGGCGTGCTCACCCGGTGGCGGCTGCGGAATCGGGCGCACGCTGTCGCCTTCGCGCTGCGCAACGGGGCGATCTGAGAGCAGTCCGCACCGCGAGCGCGCAGCCGGGCACCGCCCGGTGTCCGATCGGGCAACCCTGCGCCCCGCACCGCCAAACCCGCCAGGGCGCCGCATACCGTCGGCGTCGAGACCCCCACAGCCAGAAGGCCACACCACACTATGGGCACCATCATCGTGAAGCGGCCTCCGCGCGCGGCCGCACCCCCGCTGCCGGAGGGGCAGGTGGAGCTGGCCGAGCCGCCGGTGCTCGGCGAGCCGGCCACCGCCGATCTGGGCTCGATGCTGGGCATGATGCCGATGGCCCTGGGCATGGGCACCATGGCCCTGATGTTCTCGGCGGCCAAGGGGTCGACGAGTACGTACCTGATGTCCGGCATGATGGGCGGCTCCATGGTCTTCATGGGGCTGGGCCAGGTCGGGCGGCAGGGTCTGGACCGCAAGCGGCGGATGCGTGCCGAGCGCCGCGACTACCTGCGCTATCTGGCCCAGCTGCGGCGGCAGGCGTTGGAGGCCGCCGAGGCCCAGCGCGCGGCGGTGGGCTGGGACCATCCGGATCCGGCGGCGCTGTGGTCGCTGGCCGCCGGTCCCCGGCTGTGGGAGCGGCGCGGTACCCACGACGACTTCGCCCGCGTGCGCATCGGGCTCGGGGAGCGGCGGGCCGCGCTGGAGTTCGTGCCGCCGCAGACCAAGCCGATCGAGGACCTCGAACCGCTGTGCGCGATCTCGCTGCGCCGCTTCAGCCGGGCCCACCAGACCGTCGCCGGGGTGCCGATCGCGCTGGGGCTGCGCAACTTCACGTCCGTGGAGTTCGCCGGGGACGGCGCCGCCGCCCTGGGCCTGATGCGTTCGATGCTGGGCCAGCTGGCGGTCTTCCACTCCCCGGATGAGCTGCGGATCGCGGTGCTCACCGACGAGCCGGGGCTGGCCGAGTGGGACTGGGTCAAGTGGCTCCCGCACGCCGCGCACCCGCAGCGTGAGGACTTCGCCGGTCCCGTGCCGCTGGTGACCACCGACCACGAGGCCCTGGTGGACCTGCTCGGGCCCGAGGTCGACGAGCGCGGCGAGCACGACCGCGCCGCGGTGCCCGGGGTGGCCGAGCCCTTCGTCGTGGTGGTCGCGCACCGCACCGCGCTGCCCGGCACGTCCCGGCTGCTGGGCTCGGGCCTGCGCAACACCGTGCTCTTCGACGCCACCGGCGCGATGACCGGCGGGCCGAAAGTGCTGCGGCTGCACATGGACGACGGCGGTGTCGACTTCCCGGTGGGGGACGACACCGCCCGGGCCGACGCCGACGCCCTGACCCCGGGCGCGGCGCTGTCGCTGGCCCGGGTGCTGGCGCCGTTCCGCACCGGCGGCGCGGTCGACCTGACCGACAAGCCGCTGGAGAGCGACTTCGAGCTGACCACGCTGCTGGGCATCCGCAACCCGCGTTCCTTCGACGTGGCGGCCAAGTGGCGCCCCCGGGCCGTGCAGTCGGCGCGGCTGCGGGTGCCGATCGGCGTCACCGAGGCCGGCGAGGTCGTCGAGCTGGACCTCAAGGAGTCCGCGCAGGGCGGCATGGGGCCGCACGGCCTGCTGATCGGCGCCACCGGCTCCGGAAAGAGCGAGCTGCTGCGCACCCTGATCGTCGGCCTGGCCGCGACCCACTCCTCCGAGGTCCTGAACCTGGTGCTGGTGGACTTCAAGGGCGGCGCGACGTTCATGCACATGGACCGGCTGCCGCACACCTCGGCGGTGATCACCAACCTGGCCGGGGAGCTGCACCTGGTGGACCGGATGCAGGACTCGCTCAACGGCGAGGTGATCCGGCGCCAGGAACTGCTGCGGGAGAGCGGCTACTCCTCCCAGTTCGACTACGAGAAGGCCCGCGCCGGCGGTGCCCGGCTGGCTCCGCTGCCCTCGCTGCTGGTGGTCGTCGACGAGTTCTCTGAACTGCTGGCCAGCAAGCCGGAGTTCATCGAGCTGTTCGTGACGATCGGCCGGGTCGGGCGCAGCCTGGGCGTGCACCTGCTGCTGGCCTCCCAGCGCCTGGACGAGGGGCGCATCCACCGGGTCGAGGGGCACCTGTCCTACCGGGTCGCGCTGCGGACCTTCTCCTCGATGGAGTCGCGCAGCGTCATCGGCGTGTCCAGCGCCTACGAGCTGCCCTCGGCCCCGGGCAACGGGTACCTCAAGATCGACACGACGAACCTGGTGCGGTTCAAGGCGGCCTACGTCTCAGGGCCCTGTCCGGCCGGGCCCGAGACGGCCGGCGCCGCCGACCCCGTGGACGCGGTCGCCGCCGAGGTCGCGGAGTTCGGCGTGGGCCCGCGGCGGTCCCGGTCCGGCGAGCCGGCATTGGTTCCGGTGGTCGCCCCACCCCAGATCGTTGTCGCCGCCCCTGCCGCCACTACCGCCGCCCCTGCCGCCGAAACCGGCTCGGAATCCGCAGAAGACACCGACAGCCTGCTGGAAGTCCTCGCCGACCGGCTCGCCGACGCCGGCCCGCCGGCCCGCCAGGTCTGGCTCCCGCCGCTGACCAGCGCGGCGAGCCTGGACGAGCTGCTGCCCGGCATCGTCCCGGACCCGGCGCGCGGCCTGCACGCCGCCGGCTACCCGGCGCTGGGCGCGCTGCGCGTCCCGGTCGGCATCGTCGACCGGCCCTACGAGCAGTCCCGCGAACTGCTGGTCGCGGATCTGATGGGCGCCGAGGGCCACGTCGGCATCGCCGGGGCGCCGCAGAGCGGCAAGTCGACCCTGCTGCGTACCCTGATGCTCTCCCTGGCGCTCACCCACACCCCGCGCGACGTCCAGTTCTTCTGCCTGGACTTCGGCGGCGGCCTGGTCTCCACCGCGGGCCTGCCGCACGTCGGATCCACCGGCACCCGGCTGGACCGGGACCGCGTGCTGCGTACCGTGGAGGAGGTCGCGCAGCTGATCGAGGTGCGCGAGGCCCGGTTCGCCGAGCTCGGGCTGGAGTCGATGGCCGCCTACCGCGCGGCCCGGGTGCGCGGGGCCTTCGAGGACCCCTTCGGCGACCTGTTCCTGGTCGTCGACGGCTGGGCCACGCTGCGCCAGGACTTCGAGGACCTGGAGGCGCGGGTCAACGACATCGCCGCGCGCGGCCTGTCCTTCGGCGTGCACCTGGCCGCCGCCGCGGTGCGCTGGTCGGAGTTCCGGCCGCGGCTGCGCGACCTGTTCGGCACGAAGCTGGAACTGCGCCTGGGCGACCCGATGGAGTCCGAGATCGGCAGCCGGCCGGCCGGCACCGTGCCGCAGCAGCCCGGCCGCGGCCTGACCAAGTCAGGGCACCACTTCCTGGCGGCCCTGCCGCGTCTGGACGGCGCCGCCGGGATCGAGGACCTGACCACCGCGACCAAGACCGCGGCCGGCGAGCTCGACCTGTTCTGGACCGGGCCGCGCGCGCCGGGTGTGCGGATGCTGCCGACCCGGCTGCCGGCCTCGCAGCTGCCCGCCCCGACCGGCGACCTGCGCATGTGCCTGGGCTGGGACGAGAAGCGCCTGCAGCCGGTGTGGCACGACTTCGAGAACTCCCCGAACCTGCTGGTGTTCGGCGACGACCAGACCGGCAAGACCAACGCGCTGCGCCTGGCCATCAAGGCGATCACCGGCCGCTACACCCCGGCCGAGGCCAGGATCCTGCTCGGCGACCCCGGCCGCGGGCTGCACCAGATGGTCCCCGAGGAGTACCGCGTGGGGTACGCCGTCGACACCGACTCGCTGGCCTCGCTGGCCGGCAGCGCCGCGGTGTCCATGACGGCGCGGCTGCCCGGCCCGGACGTCACCCCGGAGCAGCTGCAACGCCGCGACTGGTGGCACGGGCCCAAGCTGTTCGTCGTCATCGACGACTACGACCTGTTCACCACCGGCAACGGCGCCGGCGGCCCGATGGGCCCGCTGGTGCGGCTGCTCGGCAGCAGCGCGCACATCGGGCTGCGCATCGTGCTGGCCCGCAGTGCCTCCGGCGCTATGCGGGCCATGATGGACCCCGTTCTGCGCCGGCTGTGGGAGCTCAACACCCCCGCCGTGCTGCTCTCCTACCCGAAGGAGGAGGGCAAGTTCATCGGCGAGGCCAAGCCCCGCTCCCTGCCGCCCGGCCGGGCCCAGCTGGTCACCCGCCGCGACATCCGGCTGATCCAGACCGGCCTGGTCGGCCTCGACTCCTGACAGCCTTGAGAGAGCAGACCTGAATGAACGCCGCTGCCCCCACCGCCGGCGCCGCCACGCCCCGGCTCGCCCCCGGCGGGACCGACCAGTGCCGCATCACCGTGGCCGGCCCCGAACGCCGGGTCGACCTCGCCATCCCGGCGAGCGCGACGGTCGGCGAACTGCTGCCGGTCATGGTCCGGCACGCCGCCGGGCCCGACGCCGCCGACCAGGCCTGGGTGCTGCAACGGCTCGGCGGGGCCGTGCTGGACTTCGGCGCCACCGCCGAGTCCCTGGACCTGCGCGAGGGCGAGGTGCTGTATCTGAGCCCGCAGAGCACGCCGCTGCCCGAGTTCGACTTCGACGACGTCAGCGTCGGCGTCGCGCACGCGGTCACGGCGCGCGCCGACCGCTGGCGCCCGGCCTTCAGCGCGGTGCTGCTGCTGGTGGTCTCGGCGCTGGCGGCGGCCGCGTTCGCGATCGGCGTCGCCGGGGTCCATACGGTCTCGACGCGGATCACCCTGTACGCGCTGGCCTGTGTGCTGCTCGCGGCCGGGGCCGCGGTGCGGACCCGGCGCGGGGCCGACCGGATCGGCGGCACGCTGGTCGGGCTCGGCGCCTGCTGGTTCGCCGCGCTGGCCGGGTTCGCGGCCCGGCACGGGGCGCACGGCCTGTTCACCGTGGACCGCCAGGCCCTGATGATCACCGGCTGCACGGTCGCCGCGGTCGCGATCGGCGTCGCGGTCGCCGGACGGCTGCCCACCGCGGCGTTCGGCGCGGTGGCCGCGACCGGGGTGTGCGCCGCCGGCGGCGCGGCGCTGGCCACCGCGTTCGCCGCCAGCGCCACGGCCGTCGCCGCGATCCTGGCCGTGGTGCTGTTCGCGGCCACGACGGTGAACCTGCGGATCGCGCTGCGCGTGGCCCGGCTACGAGTCGCACTGCTGCCGCGGACCGCCGAGGAACTTCAGGAGGACATCGATCCGGTGCCCGAAGCGCTGGTCACGAAGCAGACCGGGCGCGCGGTGGCGCATCTGGACGCGCTGTTCATCACCTGCTCGCTGGTGTACGGCACCGCCTTCGCGCAGCTGGTGCGCCAGCCGGGCTGGGCCGGGGCGACGCTGGCCGGGGTGCTGGGCGTGGCGGTCCTGCTCCGGGCACGCGGCCTGAACCTGGCCTGGCAGCGGGTGCCGCTGGCGGTGAGCGGGGCGGCCGGGCTGGCGCTGGTGGCGCTGAAGGTCGTCTCGGGCCTGGGCCCGTCCGGCCGCACGCCGGGCCTGCTGGTGCTGTTGCTGTGCGCCGTCGCGCTGCTGGCGGCGTCCGGCGAGCTGCCCGGACGGCGGCTGCTCCCGGTCTGGGGCCAGCTCGCCGACAACCTGGAACTGCTGACCTCGCTGGCCCTGCTTCCGTTGCTGCTCCAGGTGTTCCACGTCTATGCCCACTTCCGAGCACTGATCAAGTAGGGCCGCCGCATGCAGACCCGACGCGACCACATCCAGGCCTACCAGTTCGCCACCGGCCGCCTGGTCCACGCGCTGACCGCCGGCGATCCCGGGACCGGGGAGCAGCCGATGCGGCGCGCCAACCTCGGGGTCGTGCTCGGCCTGGTGTGCGCCGTCCTCCTGTCCGGCGGGGCGGTGGTGTTCGGCCTGATCTCCCCGGCGCCGGACTTCTCCTGGCGGGCTCAGGGCTCGATCATCGTGGACAAGGACACCGGGACCCGGTACGTGCTGCTCGGCGGGACGCTGCGGCCGGCGGCGAACTACGCCTCGGCGCGGCTGGCCGGCAGCACCAAGCCGGTGAGCATGGTCGCGCACACGGCGCTGGCCGGGACGCCGGTCGGGTCGCGGATCGGCATCGCCGGGGCGCCGGAGGGCCTGCCGGCGCCGACCGCGCTGCTGAACGGGGCTTGGGCGCTGTGTCTGGGGCCGGCGGGGTCGGGGGCCGGTTCCGGGTCTGGTTCTGGGTCTGGTTCTGGTTCCGGGTCTGGGTCCGTTTCCGGCGGCGGGACGGTGACCGATCTGGCCCCGGCCGGCCGCACCGACCCCGCACCCCAGCGTCCGATCCTGGTCACGGCGGTCGCGGCGGCTTCGAAGACGGCGCTGGGCACGGCCGGGATCTCCGGTGAGTACGTGCTCTGGGGCGCGAAGAAGTACCCGGTGCCCAACGCCTCCGTCCTGGCCGCGCTGGGGCTCGGCGACCAGGCGCCGCTGCCGGCCGACGCGGCGTGGCTCGCGCTGCTCGCCACCGGCGACCCCATCGGCCCGGCCACGATCCCCGGCGCCGGCGCGCGCGGGCCGAAGATCGCCGGGGCGCAGGCCACGGTCGGGCAGTTGTTCCAGGCGACGGCGGCGGGGGTCGCGCAGTTCTACGTCCTGCGCACCGACGGTCTGGCGCCGATCACCCGCACGGAGGCGGCGCTGTTCGCCACGGCTCCGGGCTACCATCCGCCGGTCCAGGTCGGGCCAGCCGACATCGCCGCCGCGCCGGCGTCCTCGGACCAGAGTCTGCTGCGGCGGTTGCCGGATGTACTGTCTTCGACTCCGTATTCGCCCGACGGGGTGCGGCTGTGCGTGCTCCAGCCGGCGCCGCCGACGCCCACGACGGCTTCGCAGCAGCCGAGCATGCCGCAGATCACCTTGGTGACCGAGGCCGATCGGCTGCTGCCCGCGAACACGCCGGTGGTGCTTCCGGCGGGCACCGGGCTGCTGGCCGTGACATCGGAGGCGGATCCGCAGACCGGGTCGCCGCGGGTGTTCCTGATCACCGACGCCGGGAAGCGGTTCGAGCTGGAGGGCAGCGATTCGATCGGGGCCCTGGGGTACACCGGGGCCGTCGGGCACGTCGTGCCGGACCCGATTCTCAGCCTGCTGCCGGCCGGGCCCCCGCTCAGCGTCGACGCGGCCCGTCAGGAGCTGCCGTGGTCCGCGGGCTGAGCACCCGGCGCCGCGGCGGGTCGGCCGCGCTTGCCTGGACCGACCTGGGCGGCGCGGTGCTGCTGCATCCGGTGGCGGGCCCGGATCCGCAGGTGCTCGAACGGTGCGCGGATCTGGCCGCGCGGCACGAGCCCACGCTCGTCTTCCTGGACCTGCCGCCGATGGCGGGCGTCCGCGACCGGGCCGCCGTCGCGGCGTGCCTGGCCGACCGGCCCGGGGAGCTGCGGCTGGTCCCGGTCGGTCCGGACCGCTCGGCGGCCGCGACGCTGGCCGAATGGCTCTCGCACCTGCTGGGCCGGGCGGTGCTGGCCCCCGACGGCGACGCGGCCGAGGTCGCCGACGGCTGGTTCGTCCCGGCCACGGCCGGCGCCGGCTGGACCCGCTACGAACCGGGCCACCTCCCGGTCGCGCACTCCCGCCGACTCCCCACCCCGGCCTGGGAGGGCCGGCCGTTCGCCGAGCCGCGCGAACTCGGCGGCGGGGTGCGCGTCGAGCCGCTGCCGGCCGGCGCCTGGATTACCGGGCCCGGCGCGCCGCAGGCCGCCGACTCGCTGCGCAAGTGGCTGACCGGCGGGCTGCAGATGGACCCCGGCTACCCGCGGGTCGTGGTCGGCCACCCCGGGCCCGCCTCGGTGCCGCTGGCGGCGGTGAAGGCGTTCTGGGACCAGCTCGACGAGCAGACGCGCCCGATGGTGCGCTTCGCCGAGTTCGGCGCGACGGATTCGGCTGATGGTCCGGCCGACGGATCACCGGACCCGGCCGACGAGTCGTTCGGCCAAGCCCTGGCGGACCTGTTCGCCACCCCGGTCGTGGCGGCGACCGGGGTGCCGGTGCTGGCGCCGTGGGGATCGGGCGGATCGCGCATCAGGGTGCTGCTGCCGAACGGCGCGATGCACTGGCGACCGTATGTCTGGGATCTGCGATACCTGCCGCGCGAGCAGGGCAAGGCGCAGGACCCCGAACCGGTCGGCTACCGCGCCCCGATCGAGGGCCTGGCCGAGGTGGCCTCGGGGGTGTACGAGTACGCACCGGACGCGGTGCTGGAGGTGACCCGCAGCGGCCTGTGGATGCGGCCCCCGGAGCCGCCCCGCGACGCCTCGGCGGTCCGCGCCGCCCCGATCGACCCGGGCCGCAGCCGGGTGTTCCACGCCGCGACCGGAACGGCGGCGGTCGCCGAACGCATGCGCCGCCTGGCCGCCGAGGTGCTGCCGCGCCTGGAGACCGAGGTCCGCAAGCTCGCCGAGGTGCTGCCCTCTACAGCGGCGATCACGCTGATCCGGGCCGCGGCGGACCCGGCGGCTGCGGGGGCGGTGGCGGCTTGGGAGCAGGAAGCCGCCGGTTCGGTGGCCGGTGAGATCCATGAAGCTGTTGCGGCGCCTGCCGAAGCGACGGTGGAGGAGCTCGTCGAGGCGGTTGCGGCGCGCGCTGAGGGCGTCGTCGAAGAGCCCGCCGAGGCGACTGTCGAGGGGCCTATCGAAGCGGTTGCCGCGCCCAGCCTGATCGCCGGGTCGGCTTTCGCAGACATCGAAGGCGCGGCGGTCCCGGCACTGGTTCCGGTCGTGGAGGCTCCGCCGGTTGCCGAGCAGCCCGCCGAAGCAGTCGCCGAGTTCGCCCCCGCACTGCCACCGATCGGCCGCTTCAGCCTGGAAAGTGGTCCGCCATCGCTCGACCTTCCCCTGCCGGCGGTCATAACACCGGCGCCTGTCCTCGCGCCCGCCGTCGCCGGTCCGGTCCCGCCGCCTCTCGCCCCGGGCCACACCATCGCTCCGACTCAGGTCGTCGCCCCGCCGCCAGCCCCCGAGCCTGTCCGGCCACAAACACCGCCCCCGGCCCCCAGACCGCCGGCCGCCCCCCGCTCCGGCGCACGCGTCCAACCCGTCCCCAGCCCCGAGACCACTGCTGTCCCGCCGGCGCGGTCCCTGGACCTGGAGCGCCAGTGGCTGCGGCGCAACCTCGCCGGGCAGTACGACGCGACCGCCGGCTCCGTCGCCCGCATCCTGTCGGAGTTCCCCGGGCTGCGCGCGGGTGGGGCGCCGACCGCCGACGTGCTGGTCGACCTGGTCGCCGTCCAGCTCTACCTGTCCGGGCACACCCGCCGGTTCGACGACCTGGTGCGCTCCGGGGCCGGCGGGCCGCATGTGCCGCTGGCCCGGTGTATCGCCTCCGGGTTGCGGCGGCTGCCCTCGCATCGCGGGCCGGTGCTGATGCGTGCCGAGCTGACCGAGCGCGATGTGCGCTGGTACGGCGGTCGGAAGGTGGTCACCGAGTGGGCGTTCGCGCCGGGTGTCACCGGCGGGCGGCTGCGGCTGCCCGGTGCCGTCGAGGTGCTGATCTGGTCGATGACCGCGCGGCGCACCCACCTGGTCGCGCCGGAGCATCCGGATCAGGTGGTCTTCCTGCCGGGAACCAGTTTCAAGGTGCTGAGTGCCACTACCGACGACGGCCCCAGGGTGCTGCTGCGGGAGCTGTCCGCGTCCGAGGTCGGTGCCGACGGCCGGGTCGAGCCGGGCCGGGTGCCGCTGGACGACGTGGCGCTCACCGGGCTGGCCGAGGCGGGGGAGCGCTGGCGGCAGGAAGAAGCCCCCGACGAGCTCCCCGAAGAGCTGCGCGGTCGCTACGGCAGTCCGCCCGGGCTCATCGTCATCGCCGCTGACGCGACAAAAAGTACTGACGGCTCCGCGACCGACACCACCACCAACCGGCCCCCGGCCACCACACCTGGAGGCACGGCCTCATGACCCGCCAGAAACTCGTGGTCGCCCCCGACCGCGCCGACGCCTACCCGACCATCACCGCCGCGCTGCGCCAGGCCCGCGACGGCGCACTGGTCTCCATCGCCCCCGGCACCTACCCCGAGCAGGTCGTGCTCGACCGGGTGGTCACCCTGGCCGCCGAGCAGGCCGCCGGCAGCGTGCGGATCGAGGGCGGCGCCGGCGGCAGTGCCCTGATCGTCGACGCCGACGCCGTCCAGCTCTCCGGCCTGGTCCTGATCGGCGCCGGTGACCAGGCGCCGGCGGTCGAAGTGCGGCGCGGCGAGGCGGCGTTCGACGACTGCGAGATCGGCGGCGCCGCGTGGGCCGCGATGCTGGCGCACCACGCCGGGACGCTCGCGGTGCGCGGCTGCCGTGTCACCAACCGCACCGGGGCCGGGATCGTGGTGACTTCCGGCGGCGCCGCGGGCACCACCGGTGCCAACATCGTCGAGAACACGGTGATCGAGGACGTCGGCTCCTCGGCGATCGTGGTCGCCGAGACCGGCCGCCTGACCGCGAAGGGTTGCACGGTCACCGGCCCGGTCGGCAACGGGATCGTCGTCAACGGCACCGCCCACGCGATCGTCGAGGACTGCCAACTCACCGCGTGCGGCAAGCCCGCGCTGGCCGTGGAGCAGGCGGCCGGCGCCCGGCTGACCGGGGTGCGGGTCAGCGGCGGCGCCGCGCTCGACCTCTACATCGCTTCCCGCGGCGAGGTGGAGGTCACCGGCTGCGCCTTCACCGGCTCCGGCGGCCAGGCCGTCTACGTGGCCGAAGCCTCCGCGCCGGTCCTCACCGACTGCACCGTCGCCGACGCCGCCGGCGCGGTCTACGTCACCGGCAAGGCCCGGCCGCGCTTCGACCGCTGGCAGATCAGCGGCTGTCCGGTCGGCGTCCTGGTCGACGGCGGCAGCGACGCGCTGTTCATCGCCGTGCAGATCCGCGACGCCGCCCAGAGCGCCGTGTTCGCCACCGGCGCGGCCACCGCGCAGTTCGAGGAGCTGACGGTGGTGGCCGACGGCTCCGGGATCCGCGCGCAGGCCGGCGCGGTGCTCCAGGTCCGGGGCGGCGACCTGCGGACCCAGGGCACCGGCGTCGAGCTTTCCGACGGCGCCGGCGTCGAGCTCGGCCGGGTGCAGATCCGGGCCGCCGACGGCAACGGCCTGGTCGCGGCCGAGGACGCGAAGGCCAAGCTGGAGTCGTGCGTGCTGCGTGCCTGCGGCACCACCGTGACCGGCTCGGCCCTCACCGCCCACGACACAGAGTTCTGCGACGCCCCGCGCTCGGCCGTGACGGTGCACGAGGGCGCGACGTTCGCCGCGACCGACTCCCGCCTGACCGGCGCCGGCGGCCACGGCCTCGACGTCCACGACGGAGGCCGCGCCGACCTGCGGGGCTGCCGCATCGCGGGGAACAAGGACGAGGCCGTCCACGCCCCGGAGGGCGCCGTCGACATGATCGACTGCGAGATCCGCGAGGGGCGCGAGGCCGGTCCGGTCCGCCAGGTCCGCCAGATCCGGGAGGCCCGCGAAACCCGCGATGTCCGAGAGCTTCCCAACGGCCCCGACGGCTCCGACGGCTCCGACGGCTCGGACGGCCCCGACAGCCCCGAGACCCCCAAGGCCCCCGGCCTGGCCCGCCACATCGGCACCGGCCCGCTGGCCGAACTGGAGGCGCTGGTCGGCCTGACCAACGTCAAGCAGGAGGTCAATGGCCTGATCGACCTGATCAAGATGGCGCAGCGGCGCGAGGAGATGGGCCTGCCCATGCCGCCGATGAGCCGTCACCTGGTCTTCGCCGGTCCCCCCGGCACCGGCAAGACCACCGTCGCCCGCATCTACGGCGCGGTCCTGGCCGAGCTCGGCGTGCTGCCCCGCGGCCACATGATCGAGGTCGCCCGCGCCGACCTGGTCGCCCAGTACGTCGGCGCCACCGCGATCAAGACCACCGAGGTGGTGACCAAGGCCCTGGGCGGCGTGCTGTTCATCGACGAGGCCTACACCCTGACCAACCAGTCCAAGGGCGCCGGCCCCGACTTCGGCCGCGAGGCGGTCGAGACCCTGATGAAGATGATGGAGGACCACCGCAACGAGCTGGTGGTCATCGCGGCCGGGTACTCCGAGCACATGGAGCAGTTCCTGAGCTCCAACCCCGGTATGGCCTCGCGCTTCTCGCGCACGATCGAGTTCCCGAACTACAGCGTCGCCGAGCTCGTCACCATCGTGCGCGGCATGTGCGCCGCGCACCGCTACGACCTCGGCGACGACACGCTCGCCGCGCTCACCCGCTACTTCGAGCAGGCGCCCAAGGGCCCGACATTCGGCAACGGCCGCGTCGCGCGCAAGGTCTTCGAGGAGATGGTCGGCAACCAGGCCACCCGGCTGGCCTCGCACCCCGAGGCGCACGACTCCGACCTGAGCCGCTTCACCGCGGCGGACCTCGGCGCCGCGGCCGCCAGCGGCGGGGAGGCAGGGCTGCGCGACGGCTTCGACGACACCCCCGGCATGCGCCGCCTGGCCGCGCTGGCCGGCCTGGACCAGGTGCGCGAGGCCCTGCGGGCCCGGCTGGCCGGACTGGTCCGGCTGCGCGACGGCGGCCAGCCCACCACGGGCCTGGCCAACCTGGTGCTGGAGGGCCGCCCCGGGTCCGGACGCGGCGCCGTCGCCCGCATCTACGCACACTGTCTCGCCGACCTCGGCCTGATCCGGTCCCGCGCCGTGCACGAGGCCGCGCTGAGCGAGTTCCCGGCACGCTGGGCCGGCCAGCCGGCCTTCTTCGCCCGCTCGGTGTTCGCCGAGGCCGAGTCCGGAGTGCTGCTGCTGCGGCTGGACGACGCCTTCGCCGCGTCCGGCGACCAGGCGCGCGCCGCCGTGCTGGAAGCGCTGCCGCGGGCCGTCGCCGACCATCCCGGGGTCGCCGTCGTCCTGGCCGTCGAGCCGCAGCACGCCGCCGACCTGTTGCGCGGCCGCGCCGATCTGCTCGACTGCTTCGCCGAGTCGCTGGTCCTGGCCGACTACTCGCCCTCCGACCTGGCCCTGCTCAGCGCGCGTCATCTGGCCCGGCGCGGATACCAGATCGGCGAGGCCGGGATGACCGCGCTGGCCGAGTGCTTCGCCGACACGCCCGCGGACACCGGGGTGCCCGAGGCCTTCGCGTTCGCCGCGCGGGTCGCGGACCTGGCGCGATCGCCGGTGCTGGAACCCGAGGACGTGTGGCGGGTCGTCGAGCATGCGTCCGAGCGCCGGCCGGAGTTGGTGTCCTGATGCTTGAGAGCACTGAGAACGCCGAAGAGACCGAGCCCGCCGAGGACGGCCCGCTGCCGCTGATCGCCTACCGCGTCGCGCGCAACCACCTGGACATCACCGCCGCCCCGATCCGCCGGGAATGGATGGACGCGACCAGCGAGCGCTTCGTCAACCGCTGCCTGCCGCTGCTGATCGCCAACCAGTCCGGCTGGTGGCTGATCAACTCCGAGACCTTCGTCGCCCGCTGGGACGGCGGCGACAACGTCTCCAGCCTGCACATCGAGTACGAGGGCGTGGCCCGGCACCACGAGGCGTCCAGCCACTTCGGCTACGGCATCCTCACCTGGCGGGTCCCGGTGCTCATCCGCACCCCGCCGGGCTGGAACCTGCTGGTACGCGGCCCCGCCAACCTGCCCAAGGACGGCGCCTGGCCGCTGGAGGGCGTGGTGGAGACCGACTGGGCGGTCGCCACGTTCACCATGAACTGGAAGATCACCCGGCCCGGCGCCGACATCGAGTTCCGGGCCGGGGAGCCGTTCGCCATGATCGTCCCGCAGCGCCGGGGCGACCTGGAGCGCTTCGAGCCGGCGCGCGCTCCCATGGAGGCCATGCCCGAGGAGTCCGCCTACCGGTCCTGGACCGCGAGCCGCTTCGACTTCCTCGTCGGCCGCGAGCTGCCCGGCGCCGATCCCGACGCGCCGCAGTGGCAGCGCGACTACATGGCCGGGACCGGGCCGGGGGTCGGACGCTTCGCCGAGCACCAGCGCCGGCTGCGGTTGCGGGAGTTCGCCGTCGAGGCCCCCGACCCCGCCGCGCCGCCCGCCGCGCCGTCCTGCGGGAGGCCGCCTGTGCCGCACGCCGAAGGGTGACCGGTGGGGCAGGGCTCCATGGTGAGTCGGGCACGGCTGCCCGCAACCCGTGGCCGCCGCCTTCTCGCGCACCCGAGCATGAACTCGGCAAGCGGCCCGCAGGCCGCGTCCCTCCACAGGAAGGAGGCCCCGTGTCCACCCCGACCACGGGCTCCGCGAACACCTCCGTCGACGTCCAGGGCATGGTCTCGGCCCAGCAGGACTTCCAGAACGCCCTCGACCAGGTCAACACGGCCTTCCAGGACATGTCCGAAGAGCAGTCGACGCTGATGGCGAACTGGACCGGCGAGGCGGCCTCGACCTTCGGCCGGGCCCTGGCCGCCTACCTGGACGACCTGGGCATCGTGCAGAAGCAGCTGGCCGGTATGTGCGAGAAGCTCTCGTCCCACACCGGCGTCTACACCAACACCCACGAGCAGTCCTCCGAGATGGCCTCCGCTTTCATGCAGGGCCTGCCCGGCCTGCAGGGCCTGTGAGCCCGGCGCCCGACACCGAAAGGTACTGATCCATGGCCACGTACACGGTCAACATGAGCAACGTCCAGGAGGTCGCCGCGCAGATGGGCGTGATCTCCCAGCACATCCAGCAGCTGCTCTCCGAGCTCGACGACGGCTCCAAGATGCACCTGGCGGAGTGGACGTCGGACTCGCAGCAGGCGTACTACGCCGCCAAGGCCGTCTGGGACGCCAAGGCCGCCGACATGGCGGTGCAGGCCAACAACGCCATGAACTCGCTGAGCAACATCAACGACGCCTACGCCAACGCCGAGTACCAGGGGCTCGGCCTCTGGGAGCAGTGAGCCGTGAGCGATCCCACCAGCGACATGAACTGGACGTCCCCGGACGGCCAGTATCTGTACGACTACACCGATAAGACCTGGTACGCGAACACGTACGAGCCCGGTTTCGGCGACTCCGGCGGCTACTACGACTGGGAGAAGTGCGATCCCCCCAAGGGGCTCAATCCTCCGAACCTGCAGTGGTCGCCGAACGACGCCAACCGGCCGCCGCCGTCCTCGCTGCCCAAGGGCCCGGGCCCCAACCCGCCGAAGGTCCCCGGCGGCAAGACGAACTCCGGCACCACCTCGGTCGACACGCCGTCGCTGGACCTGTTCGCCGACCACATCAAGTCGCTGCAGGACCCGGTCAACGGCCTGGTGACGACGCTCAAGAAGATGACCCCCGTGCAGCCGGGCGCGTTCTACCACGCCGACATGATCCGCACGAACATCAGCGGCGACAACGGCGACGGCGGCATCCAGGCCAAGTACCACACGGCCCTGAGCGACCTGGGCAACGGCCTGCTCAGCGTGCACAACGCGGTGAGCGCGCTGACCCTGAAGTACAAGACCACGGAGGAGGCCAACAAGGCCGACGCCGGGGACGTCCAGAAGGCCTTCAACGGGGCCCAGGGGTACTTCAGCGGAGTGGTGAGCGACACCGGCGGCGGCGGCAGCCCGCCGGGCGGCAGCTGAGCGGTACCGGGGAAACCGGGCCGCGGCACGCCGCGCCGGATGGTCGGGCCCGGCGTGCCGCGGCCCGGGCGCGGTGCCGGCATCTGTGCGGTCTGACTGACACCTGTGCGGCTGACTGACATCTGTGCGGCTGATTGACATCGGAGCGAGAGACGCAAGGGTATGGGCGACAGCAGCAACAGCGAGACCACCGGCGGCGGGTTCGTCGAGGGCCCCAACGGGGGGTTGTTCGGCAATCCCGCCACCCACGGGTCCAAGAACGACTACGCCGGCTGGGACTGGCACCAGATCGAGGCCGCCATCCTCGGCGGCGCCGAGCTGCCGCCGGGCGACACCGACGCCCAGTCGCGGGCCCAGGGCATCGCCGATCCGCAGACCCTCATCGACGCCGGCTACGACTTCTACAACGTCCAGGCGACGCTGCAGATGGTCGGGCAGAGCATCATCGACCAGGCGAACGCGCTGGCCGGCACCAACGGCCCGTGGACCGGGGCGGCCGCCGACGCGTTCCTGAGCGCGATGACGACGTTCTCCAACCAGGTGCTGGCCGTCGCGCAGTCCCTGGCCGGCGGGCCGACCGGGGTCGACTCGATCCCGAACCAGCTGGTGAACAACGGCAACTACCTGAGCTGGGCGCAGTCGCAGATGTCGTCGATCGACAACTACTACGCCACCGCCGCGCTGAACATGACCCCGCCGGCCTCGGTGGTCAACGGCCTGGTGATGATCCACGAGAAGCCCGAGCTGGTCAAGATGATGACCAGCGACATGCGCAAGGTCCTGAACGACCTGGCCGCCGACTACCAGGTGACGATCGACGGCGTGCACGCGCCGCCGCCGGTCAACGATCCCACCAAACAGCCGCCGATCTCGCCCCCGCCGCCGATCCCGCCGCCGCCCCAGGTTCCCCCGCCGCCCCAGGTCCCGCCGCCGCCCCAGGTTCCCCCGCCGCCGCAGGTCCCGCCGCCCCCGCAGGTTCCGCCGCCGGGGAAGGTGCCTCCGCCGCCCCAGGTGCCGCCGCCCCCGAAGGTGCCGCCGCAGACTCAGGTACCGCCGCCGGCCAAGGTGCCGCCGCCGGGCCAGACTGTGCCGCCCCCGGGATCCGTGGTGCCGCCGCCGCTTCAGACGAAGGCGATCGCGCCGCCTCCGGGCTCGGTCGTGCCGCCGCCGGACGGGGTCACCGTGCCCCCGGCGAAGGTCGCGCCGCCGCCGGGCGATTCCTCGGGCTCTGGTTCGGGCGCGGGCAGCCAGCTGCCGCCTCCGGTCTCGGTCGTGCCGCCGCCGGTGAAGAGCGTCGGCCCGGACGGCCTGCCGCTGCCGGTGACCACCAACCGAAGCGTCACGAACCCGGAGAACCTGCCGAACGACCAGCTGTCCGGCGTCCACGCGCCCGGGACGCTCGATCCGACCATGGACAAGGTACTGAACCCGGGCAACGAGCTGACCGGCCGGTACCCGGTCTCGAACCCGCCCGGGACGACGGACTCGCTGAAGGGGAACGGGAACGGCAACGGGGTCGGGGCGGATGGACTGCCCAAGGACCTGTCGCTGACCAAGCCTCCTGTCACCAGTCCGCTGAGCCCTCCGCTGGACGTGCCGTTGCAGAGCAACGGCCCGGACAGCACCGACCGCACCGGCGGCGGCATGCCGATGATGCCGCCGATGGGCGGGGGGAGCGGTTCGCAGAACAACAACGAGCGTCCGGACGCTTCGGGGCTGCTGCGGTCTTCGATCGCGCCGTGGCTGGAGTCCGCGCCGCCCGGGTCCGTGAACGAGCCCGGGTCCGAACTCGGCGCGCCCAAGGGCGGCCTGGGGCTGAACGACGCAACCGGCCGGGTGCCCGGGGCGCCGCTCGAGACCGGTCCGCTGACGGAGTCCGGGCTGCCCAACGGGCTGAACGAGTCCGGGCTGCCCACGGAGGAGTCCCTGACCGGCAGCGGTCCCGGCGCAGGCGAGGGCGGGATGCCGATGATGCCGCCGATGGGCGGGCAGAACGGGTCGCAGAACTCGAACAGCGAGCGTCCGGATGCCGCGGGGCTGCTGCGCGAGGGCGCGGCGCCGTGGCTGGAGTCGGCGGCGCCGGGTTCGGTGAACGAGCCCGGGTCGGAGGGCGGGGCGCCGTCCGGCGGTTCGGGCTTGAAGGACGGTCCGCTGACGGAGTCGGCTTTGCCGACCGAGGGCCTGCCGACCGAGGGCCTGCCGCTCGAAGGTCTGTCGAACGAGTCCGGGCTGCCGAAGGAGGCCGGCCTGCCCACGGAGGAATCCCTGTCCGGCAGCGGCCCCGGCGCCGGCGAGCCCGGCATGCCGATGATGCCGCCGGGCTCCGGTGCCGGATCGCAGAACTCGAACACCGAGCGCTCCGATTCCTCGGGCCTGCTCGGCGGTGTCCAGGAGCCCTGGTCCGGCGAGGAGTCCGAGGCGCTGGCCGGCGAGGCCGGCTCGGCCGACGGGACCGGCGCCGGGGGAGTGGGCCTCACCGGATGGGTGCCTGGTCCGGCGATTGAGGAAGAGACCGGACACAAGCACGAGTCCAAGCCCAAGTCGGGGATTGTTCCCGGCCCGGCGCCCGACGTCGTCCCGGTCCTCGGCCAGCCCGCCGGCGGCGCGGACCACAGCTCCTGGGAGGTCGGCGCCTCGGCCGCCTCCGCCTTGCTGGGACTCAGCGGCCTGCTGCGGAGCTCCGATCCCGACGATCGCGAGATAGACGCCCGCATCATCTCCTCCGAGACCGACGCCTGGATCGACGAGGAACCGCCGGTCGCCCCGCCGGACGGCGAACCGGAGATGACCACGTGGCGCCGGGCCGCGGGCGAGGCGCCCGCCAGCGCGAACCGTGATCCGGACCTGCGCTCGGGCCGCTTCCCGCGGGGCTACGTACCGCCGGCCCCGTCGGAGGACGAGGACGAACTCCTGGAGGAGGACGACGAAGAATCCGAAGAGGAGACCGGCACCGTCGCGGCGAAGCTGCTGACTCAGGACTCTTCAACATGGGGTCGCCGCACCGACGACCTGAGCGCGCTGGAGTGAGCGGGGCGGCCGGGCTGTGTCGGCCTCAATCCGATTGACCGGCGTGGCCGGAAAGGAAGACGCCGGTGTCTGTTTGGGCAAGGCGTGCTCCGGGACGGTGATCGGTCCCGGAGCACGCCCTAGCGTGGGAGCCATGAGCAGCCTGCCCTTCGACAGCGAGCTCGAAGCGCTGATGGCCGAGTACCGCAAGCGCCGGGCCCGCACCGCCGAGCTCCAGCGGCAGATCCGTGAGATCTCCGGCACCGCGGTCACACCGCGCCAGACCGTCAAGGTGAAGGTCGACGCCCAGGGCGGCCTGGTCGCGCTGGAGTTCCCGACCGGCGCGTACAAGCGGATGGCGCCCAACGAGCTGGCCGAGGCCGTCATGGGCGCCGTCGCCGAGGCCAAGGGCAAGGCGCTGGAGGCCCTGGGCGAGCTCATGCAGCCGGAGCTGCCGCGCGGCATGAACTTCGCGGACCTGCTGCAGGGCCGGGCTGACATGACCAAGGCGCTGCCCGACGAGCCGCCGATGCCGGAGGCCGTGCGCGAGTACATCGACTCCGGCCGGATGCCGGGACGGGCCGCGGGAGGCAGCGAATGAGTGAGGTCTGGGTCGACACCGACCGCATGGGGACGGTGATCCCGCAGGTCGAGCACTTGAGCGACCAGACCAAGGGCGTGCACACGGGCCTGGTCGGGCAGCTCGCCCCGCTGTCGAACGCCGCGGGCACGGACGACGCCGCCGCGAAGGCGTTCTACGCCTCCTACAACCCGACCCGGGACATGGTCCTGGGCGCGTTGCTGGACTTCTGCACGATCGCCGACGGCATGGTCACCGGCATCCACACCATGGTGCGGGGCTATGAGTCCACCGAGGAGAACAACACCGTGCCGCACTTCGGAAGCGACAACCCGCCTCCGCCGGCGGACAAGCCCGGGGGCCACACGAAGCCGTGAGCATCGAGATCCCTCCGGAGCTGAACTGGGTGGTGGAGATCGCCGCCGGCCAGTCCTGGCCGCAGGGTGACGAGGACCAGCTCAACGAGCAGGGCGACGTCTGGTACAACGCCCGGGACCAGCTCTCGTCGGTGAACGCCCAGATCGCGCCGATGGCCGACGGCCTGTCCGACGGCCTCAGCGGTCCGGCCGCCGAGCAGTTCGGCTCCTTCGTCAAGCAGCTGAACGACACCATGCCGCTGCTGGTCGACACCACCGGCCAGCTCGGCGCGATGTCCAAGGACACCGCGGTCCAGGTCCAGTACTCGAAGCTGATGATCCTGGCCCAGCTGATGTGGATGGCCGAGCAGATCATCGAGTGGTCCAGCACGATCTGGGGCCTGGCCGTGGTCCCGGAGATCGAGGCGGTCGGCCGCCTGGTGATCCAGCAGATCGCCAAGCGCTTCGCGATGTCGGTGATCTCCGCGACCGCCATCCAGACCGGCATGGACGTGCTGGTCCAGGCCTTCCAGATGTTCATCCTGAAGGACCGCGACCACTGGGACACCTCCAGCACGATCGGCGCGGTCGAGATGGGCGCCCTGGCCGGCGGCGTCGGCGGGGCCCTGCACGAGGTGGCGCACGTCATCGCCCCGGACCTGACCAAGGACCTCGGCGGCAAGCTGATGCTGGCCGGGATCACCGGCGTGACGGTCGCCGGCATCTCGAACGGCGCCTTCGGCGGCAGCCAGGACCTGGGCCTGGCCTTCGCCTCGGGCGCGGCCGGCAGCCTGTTCGCCGGCCGCGGCGGCCGCGGCGGCAAGGAGCCGCCGAAGGAGCCGGCGATCGACACCAGCGCGCTGGCGAAGCTGGCGGCGCTGGCGCATGAGATGAAGGAGCCGGGGCCGGAGGGGGGCGTGGATAACAGGCCCCCAGACGGTGGCGGTGGAGGCGGAGGCGGCGGGGGCGGTCGCGAGCGGGGAAGCGGCGGCAGTGGTGATGGGCTGCCGGGGTTCGAGTCGGGGCCGGTGAACAAGACCACGGAGCCGCCAGAGCATGGTGCGCCGGTCGAGCCAGAGCCGGTCGACAGGGAGGTGCCGGAGCCGGTCGAGCCTCAGCCGGTCGACAGGGAAGAAGTGCCGGAGCCGGTCGTGGTGCCGGAGCCGGTGGTGAGAGGGGATGAGCCGCTGCCGGATTCGGAGGTTCGGCAGGAGGCTGAGGTGCCGCTGCCGGAGCCCGAAGTCCGGCAGCAGTCTGAGGAATCGCCGGTCCCTGAAGTCCGTCAGCAGTCCCAGGAGCCGCCTGCATCGGAGATTCGCCAGCAGCAGCAAGTTGCGCAGCCGCCGGCCCCCGAGACGCATCAGCAACCCCCGGCGACCACCCAGCATCAGACCAACACGCCGGCCACCAACACTCCGGCGACCAGCCACGAGCCTCCAGTCACCAACACCCCGGTCACCAACGCCCCGATCACCAGCCACGTGGCGCCGGTCGTCCACACCACCGAGCCGGCCCCGCTGCCCGTCAGCACCAACAGGTCCGGCGCCCCGTCCAGCTACCGTTTCCCGCCACCCGCCGCCGATCCGCACACCTGGACCTCCCGCCCGGAGTCGGCTCCCCAGCGCATTGACACGTTCTACGACGCCAACCACGCCGCGTCCTTCCTGTCCCACTTCGGCGCCGGCCACGGCAGCACCCTCCACCTCCAGGACGAGTCCGCGTCCGGTGCCGCCGACCAGGCACGCGCGGCGCGTGCCCTCATCCCCGACGCCAACGGCCGCGTCACCGTCGCGGCGCACGGCGACTCCGGCAGCGTCACCGTCGGCGGCCACGAACTCGGGCCGAAGGCCTTCGCCCAGCTGATCCGCCAGCACCCGGACTTCGAGCAGATCCAGCAGTCCGGCCTGCGCCTGATCATCTGCGACACCGGTGCCGTGCCGGCCGGCGGCGGGCACGCGTACGCCCAGGAGGTCGCGACCGAGCTCGGCATCCACGTGGCCGCCCCCGACAACAAGGTCTGGACCTCGCACGACGGCGTGGCGATGGTCGCCGCACCGGATCCGCTGCGCCCCGGGTTCCCGAAGTACGGCTCGCAGGGCACCTTCCACGACTTCGCGCCGGCGCCCGACCACGCCCCCGCGATCGAGCGGACGTCCGAGCCGACCGGTCAGGTGCCGGAGCCGGTGCGCAACGCTCCGCCGGCAGTGAACCGGATCTCCGAGCCCGAGCCTCAGCCGGTGAATCATTCTGTTGCGGAGCCCGGGCCCCAGCTCCAGACCGGGGCCGCGCCTCAGCCTCAGCCGAGCGATCATCAGACCACCGAGCCCGCACCTCAGCGCCAGCCCACCGACCATCTGACCACCGAGCCCGCACCCGCGAACCGCCAAGCGCCTCCGCCCGCGACTCACCAGCCCCAAACCCTCCCCGACACCACCCACCTCCCGGCCGAAGCCGCCCTCACCGACAGCGCCGACCATCCCCGCTGGCAAAGCGACGTCGTCCAGTGGTCCCCGCCCTACGCCCCGCGCGACGCCAACAACGTCGACCCCCTCGTCCCCTGGTACAACCGCCCCGGCGCGCCCGGCGGGACGCATGCGCTCGGCGACATGTCCGTCGTCACCACCGACCGGCCGCACGATCCGGCCGCGCAGAGCCACACTCTGCTGGAGAACATCAAGACCGCCCGCCTCACCAACGCCGCCGGCGCGGACACCGGGGCCGTCGGCAACCACATCACCCCGCGGCTGGCGCGCGACTTCGAGCACGAAGTCGCCAAGGCGTTGGAGACCACCGACCCGCGCGAGTGGGAGAAGCACCTGCGCTCCGGTATCACCGTCGGCGACGGCGACACCGTGCTGCGCGCCCGTTTCCGGCTCACCGGCGGGGCCGAGGCGCCGGCGGCGCGCGACCCCGACCCGGTCCTCCGCGAGTTCCTGTCCAAGTACGGCGACATCGCGCAGGATCAGACCGATGTCGTGGAGACCAATCGCGGCATGGGTTTCCTGGCCGAGTACATGAAGACCTTCTCCTCCAAGCTCACCAGCCTGACCATCATGGTCCGTCCCAGCGCCAGCACCTCCTCCAAGACCATGCACTCCCTGGCCCACGAGGTGCAGCTCGGCAGCCGCGCCACCAACGGGGCCCGGGTCGGCGTGACCCACCAGGTCCGCATCGAGGTCGAGGCGCACACCGCGGACGGGCGCACCGCCGCCGCGACCCACGACGTCACCGGCAAGGACATCACCGCCGCCTACCCGGCCGCCTACGGCGCCGGCACTCCTGACGGTGCGCACGTCATCACCGCCACCGACCCCAAGGCGATGGAGCGCTACGACTACACCCTCGGCGCCCTGGACACCAAGCCGCTGGAGGACGCCTACCTCAAGGCCCTGATCGGCCCCGGCAAAGTCGCCCCGCACCGGGCCGCCGAGGTCGTGCATGGCGCCGCCGAGGAGGTCCTGGACGAGAAGTCGTTCCGCGACCGCGCGCAGGCGGCCTTCACCGACTCGCTGCCGGCCAACTTCGTGCGGACGAAGGGCTTCGCCGGCTACACCGGGCTCAAGGCCGAGCTGGTCTCCGTCGAGCGCGTCGGCAACACCACCGATGGCGGCATCCGCAACGACATCGCCGAGACCGTGACCGTGAAGCACACCACCGAACACGGCCAGGGCGTCGGGATCAGGGTCGGTCCGGAGTTCGGGTTCGTCGAGGGCGTCACCGCGACCGTCGACGCCTTCAGCGGCGGCATGTCCTCCAAGCACGGCGTCGGCACCCAGGTTCAGGGCCAGGCCAAGACCGCCGTCACCCACGACGGCGACAAGATCCGGTACAAGGCGGTCTTCCGGGTCACCGGCCGGGTCGACGCCGACCGCCGGATCCAGTCCGACTTCAGCCGCTCGCCGTCGGTCGTGAACTTCCACTCCGACGTCGTCGGCGAACTCATGGTGCCCAGCCACCAGTCCGCCGCCTTCGAACGCGACATTGCCCGCCCCGCCACCGCGCCCCCGGTGCCGCGCCGCGAGGCCGTGACCCCCGACGGCGCGCGCCGGGCCATGAACCGGACCGGCGGCGTGCCGACCCGCACCCCGGGCCTGGACAAGATCACGGCGGTGAACCACCCGAAGACCTACCAGAAGCTGCTGAAGCTGAACGCGGCCATGCAGTCCCGTCCCTCGCCGTTCCCGCACGACGGCCTGCGCGACGGCAACGACAACCGCGCGCTCTACCAGCATCTGCGGACCAGCGGCGGCCAGGCCGCCGTGCACGTCCGGCCCGGCCACACCTTCACCGAGGCCGAACTCCGCCAGATCCACACCCTGCAGAACGGCCACGGGGTGCGCGTCTTCGAGGTCCCGGCCGACCCGCACGGCCAGCCCCGCGAGCTCACCGTCACCCACAACCCGCCGCCGGCCCCGCTGCCCGACGGATCGGTCCCGCTTGGCCCGCACCTGCCGCGCTACACCACCGGCTGGGCGGACTCCGACCACGCCGCGGCCTTCTCCCAGCCCCGCGGCTACCACCTGGACGGCCACGGCGTCACCGACGGCTGGAGCGACAAGGGTTTCTCGCAGCCGAACCCGTCCCGCCTCACGCCGCCGCCGGCCCGCGTCGCGCCGCCGGTGGAGAACATCCACACCGTCGCCGACCTCGTCGGCGCCCGAGGCACCCCGCCCGAAGCCGCGCCCCGCGACGTCGGGCTGGTCGCCCCGGCGCGGCCCGGCGGCGCGTTGCGGACCTCGCTGAACACGGTGCGCACCGAGGCCCAGCTCACCGTCACCGACCTGCCCTCGGAACACGACATCCTGGGCCATCAGCATCTCCCGGACGAGGGCTACGTCGTGAACCCCGCCGGCCATGTGGTCTGGGGCTGGCGCGACGGCGGCCCGCACACCTGGGGCGCCGACGACGCGGGAAGCCACGGCGCGCTGGTCGACTTGACCCGCCAGGCCGGCCGCACCGGCCTGCAACTGGTCGTGCCGCGCGGCAGCCGGTTCGAGACCGACCTGCGCAACGCCGCGACCGCGCTGCGTCCGGCCGACTGGCACGGCGACCAGCAGGCCCTGAACGACCGCAAGGACCTGCAGAACCGCATCAGCGCCGCGCGCGAGAACGACGGCGCGGGCCTGGACCACCTGCCCAACGACGACCTGCTGAAGATGCTGGTCTCGGACCGCTCGGTGCGGATCGTCGACGAGCATGGCATCGCCTCGCACGATCTCAACACCCGCGAGACGGTCCGCGAGGTCGCCCAGGTCGACGACGCCGGGAACCAGATCGGCCGGCACACCGAGGTGGTCTCGGACAAGTACGTGGACACCTCGCTCAAGCTCGGCGAGGAGCGCGCGATCCGGACCTCCGACGGCGCGCCGCTGCGGACGGTGACCTGGAAGGACGACGGGACTCAGACCCCTTACGTGCGCCGCGCCGTCCACGAGTCCGACCCGCAGAAGGAGACCCCGGAGCTGGTCGCCGGCGTCGGCCTGGGCAGCGCCGCGGTGAAGGAGATGCCGCGCAGCGAGCAGATCCACGCGACCGCGCGCGGCCTGATCACCGATCTGTCCTCGAACTACAAGGGCATGCGCCGCGGCCTGGCGTCCACCGACCCCAAGGCCACCGCGCGCCACGACAACCACCCGGCGCGGCTGCGCTACCGCGCCGACAAGCAGCTCCAGCTCGCGCTCGGCACGCCCAAGCTGCGCGGCGCGCGCGGCCGTGGCTTCGACGCCGGGCATCAGGAGGAGATCACCTACCGGGGCCGCAAGTACCAGATATCGGTCGAGCAGGTGATGCTGAACCGCCCGCACGGCGACATCCCCTCCGAGGCCGACGTGGCGATCGACCACCAGACCAAGGGCACGCGCGGCGGCGGCGCGTCAACGACGCGTTCCTGGACGGTCGGCACCGGCGGCGGCATCGCCGGCCGCGTCGAGCTCCCGCACGGCGGCGCGATCGACATCGGCGACTTCAGCGGCGGGGTGTCCGGTGGTAGGACGCACGCCGAGTCCGACGGCACCGCGTCCAAGAACTACTCCCGGCTGCGCGCGCCCAAGGGCGAGGCGTTCCGGCCCGAGTACGGGGCCCGGTACCAGGTCACCGTGACCGAGACCAAGTCCCTCTTCGGGTTCACCTCCCGGCGTACGGTCAGCCGCGTCATCGAAGGCGACGGCGCCACGGTTCCGGCGCTGGTGCCGAAAGTGCTGCGGCCGACCCCGGAGCACGCCGGCACGGCGGAATACACGCAGGCGCACAAGGCGGTCGCGGCGAACATCGGCCGGACCAGCGTCCTGACTCGCGCCGAGTATCAGGACCTGAAGAACCATCCCGACGTCATCGACTTCGGCAAGTCCGGTACCGACGGCCTGCACGCGACCTTCGCCGGGCTGGACAAGGCGGTGCGCTCCTCCGCCGGCTTCGTGATCTCCCAGGCCCGGGCCCAGCATCCCGAGATCCCGGCCTCGGCGTGGAAGCACCCCACGTATGTCGGCGAGGTGGAGCGGGCTCTGTCGGAGGGCTTCCTGCGCTCCAACCAGCCCCGGCTGCTCGGCGACAGCGGCATCCCGATCCCGTTGCCGAAGGAGTTCCACTGGGGCCCGGGCCTGCCGAACTACGAACGCTCGTTCACGGTGAAGGGCTTCTTCCTACGGGCCGACCCGGCGGCCGGCCACGAGGCGACCGATGCCGCGAACGAGAGCTACGCCGAGCACGACCTGAAGCAGACCGACAACAAGACCACGCACCTGAACTACAAGGTCTCCGGCGCGATCGGCGGGGCGTACCGGCACAACGTCGAGGACCCCGCAGCCGCCGGAGGCAAGGACGAGCCCGCCCCCGACCACAGCGGGAGCGACTCCGGCAACGGGCAGCCGGTCTCGACGACCAAGCGCGGCGTGGCCGACCAGATCGGCGCCTCGATCGGCGTCGAGGCCTCCGGGACCATCAAGAGCCACACCGACTCCACGACCAAGGGCAGCATCGACGTCTCGCTGCTCACCGAGAACACCGGCCAGCACTTCGGCCGGGCGCACCTGGTCCTGGAGGTCACCTCCAACCGGCAGCCGGTCGACGCCGGGATGATCAACGGGTTCCTGGGCAAGCACCTGCGCAAGTCGGCGTACGACGCCACGCCGCAGTCGCACCACCTGCTCATCGAGCACGCCGCCGAGCTGTCGATGAGCACGACGCTGCACCACGACGTCAGCACCCTGCACGGCGACCCCGGTGCCAACCCGCCGGTGCCGCCGCAGCACACGCACCTGGACCCGCCGGCCAAGGCCGCCCAGCCTCTACACCTGACCCGCTACGGCGCGGCCATGGCGGCCGGCTACTCCACCCACCTCGACGACCACGCGGCGGTCTTCGAGGAGAGCGGGCCCAAGCACCCCGGGGGAGCGGAGACGCTGCCCGCCGGCGGCGGCATCCTCGGCGCGATCAAGCACGGCCTGAAGACCACCGGCTCGGTGGGCGACGAGCACCTCACCGACGCCTCCGACATCTGGCGGTCGATCTCGCACAAGTACGACCCCGGCGAGCTGAAGACCCACCCGGACGACATGTTCGACACCGGTGTGACGCACCGCTCGGAGTTCCCCGGCCCGGCCGGCAGCACCACCCAGGTCACCGTGCGGATCACCGCGGACCGGATCGACACCGACCACGTCCGTTCCCGGGACCGCGGCGCCGTCACCTTCGGCGGGCAGTCGCTGAAGCAGCACGGCTCGTCGAAGAACTCAGCGCACGACTTCTCGGTGACCGGCAAGGTCGAGGGGCAGTTCACCAAGGACGGCCACAGCGGCGGCCAGACCGACCTGGGGATCAAGTGGTCGACCGGCGTGGAGAAGTCGACCGGCACGCAGGCCGTGATCCGCGACATCCGCCGGACCGCCGCGGCGGTCCGGCCCAAGGGCGGCGACACCCCGGCGCGCGTGGACAACGAGACCGAGCAGCAGAAAAAGGACCGTGAGGACCGCACCCCGACCTCCGGCGAGGGCGAAGAATTCGCGCACAAGCTGAGCATGAAGATCGAGATCTACGTCGGCCATGAGATCCCCGAACCGCTGGCCCGCTTCCCCAACACCAGCGTCTCCCGGACCCCGCCGACGCCGGTGGTGACGTTGCGGACCGCGCCCGGCTCGCACATCACGATGCGCAACGTGGTCCCGCGCCACTTCGCCGAGACCGGCCCGCCGCCGGCCGCCGGTCCCGGCCCCGCTCCCGCGCCGCGCCGGCCCGCCGTCCGCGCCGCCGGCCCGGCGGATCGGACCAAGCCCAGCACGCTCGACCACGAACTCGCCGAGCATCTCCAGGGCCTGAGCTTCCCGGACCTGGGCCACGTCGCGGCCTGGGCGCCGGCGGTGACGCTGCCGCGCGCCAAGGCCACGCCGTACATGGACGGCTCCGGCGCCGGACTCGGCGGCACCCCGGCCCCGCCGCACCTGGGCCGCTACGCCCCGCACAACGACCTGGGAGTCCGGCTGAACACCTCGCTGGCCAACCGCAACGTCCGGGACAACTCCGGGGAGCTGTTCCGCGGCGACTTCGGGCTGCCCTCGCCACACGGCGAGCCGGCGAAGCTGGGAGTGCAGGCCGAAGGGGTGATCCGGCCGATCGGCGACCCGGCGAAGTACAACGGCATGACCTTCACCGAGCGCGCCGACGAGCCCACCTTCAGCGAGAGCAAGGGCAGCGGCTGGTCCACCGACCTGTCGATGGGCGGCAAGACCAACGACGGCGCGGGGGTCCCCGGCGGGGACGCCGACCGCCGCCGGGGGGTGGAGACCGCGGCCAACATCGGCGACTACGTCGAATACAACCGGATGTACGCGGGGAACTCGCACATCTACGGCGGCAAGGCCTCCTACGTGCTCACCGGCCCCCACGACTGGTCGATGAAGATCGACTCCACCAAGGACTTCGAAGGGCTGCTGCCCGAGGGCTGGGCCGTCGAGCTGGCCCAGAACCACCCGACCCAGGTCGTCCACCCGCACGCCAAGCCGCTGTCCGACAACCCGGCCACCCGGGCCGGGCAGATCAGGGATCTGGGCACCACCCCGCCGCCGGACGGCCAGCCGCACCGGGTCGTCGCCGACCTGAACGGCGCCGCCACGCCCGACGACCACCTGCGGGCCGCGCGCGACCTGGCCATCAGCTCCGGCCGGCCGGTGGACCTGACCCTGGTGCACTACCAGGGCGGCGACGCCCACCACCTGGAACACCACGTCTTCGACCCGGCCGACCCCGGCCACCAGGGCGCCGTCGACGCCGCCGCGCACCAGCGCACCCTGGACGCCCAGCAGCCCGCCCGGCAGCAAGCGCTGCGCGACCAGCAGCAAGCCCAGCAGGACACGCAGCTGCGCAACGCGCCGACCCTGCAGGAAGGCCGCGACGCCGACCAGGCGCTGCAAAACCACCGCACGCAGTACCCCGGTGACCTCGACCAGCACGTCACAGACCTCGACCAGGCCCATCAGCAGGCTGTGCAGGACCTGAACCGGGACACGGCGAACCGGGCGAACCAGGATCCACCCCAGCCGCCGGACCCGGCGCTGGTCCAGGCCGAACAGGACGCCCGGGGCCGGCTCGACCAGGCCCAGCGCATCGCCGACGAGCGCGCGGTACTGGAAGGCGACGTCGTCAGGATCGCCCCGGCCGTGGACGCCGCGAACCGGGAGAACCAGGCCGCCCAGGGCCGGGTCGACGCGGCCCAGACCAGCCTCGACGAGATCCCGGCGGCCGCCGCCCAGGCCGCGACCAGCCATGCCGGCTCGACCGGCGCCGCCCACACCACCGGCACCGACCAGACCGCCACCGCCGAACACCGCAACGACCTGTCCGGCAGCGCCACGCCGCAGGCCGCGGTGCAGGCGGCCTGGCAACCCACCCCCTCGGGCTTCGCGGTGCCGCACAACACCACCGACCTGGCCAACGCCATGCGACGGCCGCAGCAGCACGAGACCCTGACCGTCTCGATCGGCGCCCCGCCGAACGCGGCCGGCGACTACTCGATCCGAGGCGCCGCCGCCACGCGCGACGAGATGGCCGCGGCCGTCATCGAGCAACTGGCCGCCTCCCCGGACCCGATACCGCGCCGCATCTTCATCGAGGGCGACGACAGCGCGGCGCTGGCGCGGGCGATCAGCGCCGAGAACCAGCGCCGGACCGCCGCCAACCAGGCCCTGCCGGCCGGCGGCGCCCCGGCCGCGGTGCTGCCGCCGGTCGATGTGATCGGCGTGCGCGGCACGGTCGCGCAGCTGACCGACAGCGGCACCTGGACCGGCTGGATCACCGGCCTCGGCGACCGCTTCCTGCACCAGGGGGCGAACAACCCGGGACTGGTGGTCTACCGCGACGGGCGGCCCGTCCGGCTGGCGCCCTACCCGGACCTCGCCTCGCTGCTGGCCGCGCTCGACGCGCCGCCGAAGCTGCCGCGCCGCCCCTGGATCGGAGGACGACCGTGACCGACATCGAGGTCACCACCTTGACCGACGCCTGTCACAGCATGCTGCTGCGGTTGGCCGGACGCGTCCCGGACGGCCTGCTGAGCCAGAGCCGCGCCTGGCTCGCGGCGCTGGAACCGGAGCGGATGGCCGGCGCCGTCGCCTCGCACGCCGCCGCGTCCCGCCTGATGCTGGCCGCCGAGGACGCCGGGCTGCTCGGCTGGATCCTCACCGGCGCCGGGATGGACGCCGCCGTGGTGGCGCGGATTCCGGTCCAGACCGGGACCGACCCGGCCGAGGGGATCGTCGCCCACGTCTTCACACCCGCCGCGCCCGTGGTGATGGCGGCGCGCGGGGAGGACTTCGGGTCCTGCCTGGACCTGACCGAGGGCCCGCTGGAGAACGTGTCCGCCGACCTGGCCGACGAGCTGGACCGCGCCGCCGTCGCCGCGGCGGCCGGACTGCCTGGTGCTGCCGCCTTGTGGCGCACCTGGCGCGCGCCGTCCGACGGCTCCCCGTGGCCGCCGCCGCGCCGGGTCTTCCTGCTGGCCCTGAACCCGCAGGCAGAGCCCTTCGAAGCCGGGGCCGCACTGCACGTTGCCCTGGCTGCGCACGGAGAGGCCGACCCCCAGGTCGAGGCCTTCGCCCTGGACGAGGACCTCCCGGCCTACCAACGCTCGGCGCGCGCCCGCTCGGCTCTGCTGTGGACCCCGGGCCCGGGCCGCCCCGAGCCGGTCCGCCTCGCACCGGTCTACGACGGGGTCACCGGCGACGGCACGCCCCTGTTCGACCTGGACCGCCCGCGCCTGACCGCGCCCGACTGCGACCCGATCGCGGCGGCGCTGGACGGCGGCAGCGTGCTGATGTCCACCACGGCGCGCCTGGACGACGTCCTGGACCCGGCCGACGGCCGCGGCCGGGTGCCGGCGGGCTTCCGGACCGACGGATGGTGGGTCTGGAGCGAGGCCGTCGCGTACTACCTCCGTGCCCACGGCGTCGCGCCGGTGGCCGCACTGCTCGGCCATCTGGACCGCCGGCGGACGGAGCCGCCGGCCTCGCCGGACGCCGTCGCCTTGTTCCGCGCCACCGCCGCCTTGACCCGCCCGCCTGACAGGAGCCTGTGATGGAAGCCCAAGCCGGTACCGACACCGGGGCTGACCCCGAATCCATAGATTCTGTGTTGCGGCGCGTGGAGGAAGCCCGCGCCGCAGGACATCCGGCGCTGGTGCTGTCCGGGCTGGGCCTGCGCGACCTGCCGGACGAGCTGCGCACCCTCACCGGTCTGCGCGAGCTCGACCTGTCGGACAACGAGCTGACCGGGCTGCCGCCGTGGATCGCCACGTTCCCGGACCTGCGGGTGCTGGACCTGCGGCGCAACCACCTGGTGGAGGTGCCCTGGCAGCTCGGGACGCTGGAGCTGACCGACTTGGCTCTGGAAGGCAATCCGCACCTGCTGCTGCCCGCCCCCGAGACGGTCGCCCAGGGGACGGCGGCGGTGCTCGCGGATCTGCGGGCTTCCGCCCCGCTTCGGGAGGGCGAGAGCGCGGGTCCTGCGCCGGAGGCCGTCCTGGTGCTTCCGGGCGGTGAGGCCCCTGATGACGCCGAGCCCGCGGATCAGGGTTCGGATACCGCTCCGAGTGCCGCTCCGAGCCCCTTCTCGGGCAACGTCTCCCGCGTCGCCGCCGTCGGCGGCGCGGCAGTCCTGCTGCTGGCCGCGGTCGGTGTGGCGGCCGCGGTCGGCAGCGGGGGATCGGGCTCTCACGCCGCGGCCCAGGGGTCGCCGGCCGGGCCCGGGGGCGGTTCCACGTCGGGGGCGTCGGGGGCGGCGGCGGGTCTGGCGGCGGAGGGGCTCGCGGGCGCGTCGAGCGGGTCCACGTCCTCCGCGGTGGTCACCGTCACCACCACCAGTGGTGCGCCGGCCGCGGCCAAGCCGCCGGTGGTGGTGACCGTGACCGCCACCTCCACCGCCATGGCCGCCGCCCCGCCCGCGCCGGTGGTCGTGACGACGCGGCTGCCCGGCACTCCGAACCCCACGACCACGGCCGTGCGCGTGGTCGTCACCAAGACCGTCGCCCCGGCCGTCACCAAGAGCAAGGCCGCCCCGCCGCCGGCCACCAGCAGCGCGGTCGTCCAGGCACCGGTGAAGCCGCCGACCGGCCCGGTGGCCATCTCGCTCGCGAACGCCACCGGCCAGATGACCGGGATCGGCGGGATGTGCGTGGACGACTACGCGTCCAACACCGCGGACTACAGCGAGGTCGACCTGTGGGACTGCAACGGCACCGGCGCGCAGTCCTGGTCGTGGGTCGAGGCCGGGTCCACGTTGCACGTGCTGGGGCTGTGCCTGGACGTGCAGGGCTCCGGCAAGAGCGACGGGACGACGGTCGACCTCTACCACTGCAACGGCACCGGCGCGCAGGTGTTCATCCCGCGCTCGGACGGGAGCCTGTTCAACCCGAATTCCGGCAAGTGCCTGGACGACCCGCAGGGGTCGACGAACCGGGGGACCGCGCTGGAGATCTGGGACTGCAACGGCGGGACCAACCAGCGGTGGCAGCTGCCGTGACGCTGTGCGCCGGTCCGCAGGTCAGCCCGCGGACCGGCGGAAGCCGTTGCCGTGTCAGGTAGTCGCGGACCGGTCGCGCAGGGTCGGCCGAAGCGGCTCCTCCGGCAGGATGAGCTCCGTTGGCCGAAGCGGCTCCTCCGGCAGGGTGAACTGGGCCGGCATCAGCGGTTCCTCCGGCAGAAGCGGTTCCTCGGGCACGTCCTCCAGCTGCCGGCCGGGCAGGAATGCTTCCTCCCGGTCCAGGTGCGCGGGAAGCACTTGGGAGGAGATGAACCCTTGCGGCGTGCCTTCCACCGAGTCGCGCAGCGCCGGCAGCACCGATTCGTTCCGCAGCCGGACGACGTTCTCCTGAGCCGGCAGCACCTTGCCCTCCACCGCCATCCGCCTGGCCAGGACACCCTTCTCCGGCAGCAGCGGGGCCTCCGTGCTCCGCAACGCGACCATCGGCTCGGCCGGCAGCGACTCAAGGCCCTGCAAGCCCTGCTGGAAGGCCGTGACGACGTCCTGCGACGTCTCGTTGGCGTCACTGTAGATCCCGGTGTGGGTGGACAGGCTCTCGGTCATGACCACCAGTTCCTGCCGGATCTGGTACAGGTCGTCCAACCAGGCCTGCAGCGCCTGCCCGAACGCCGACGCCGCCATCCCGGACCAGCTCGCCGAGAGGTTGTCCGCCTCCTCGGTCATCGCACTGTAAACCGAGTTCATCTGGTCCAGCGCCTGCTGGAAGTCCTGCTGGGCCAGCTGCATGCCCTGGACGTCGACCGAGGTCGTCACACGACCCTCCGTTCCCCGGAAACTGTGTACGCCCGTCGCACCCTAGGCGCGCGCCGACGCCGGGGGCATCACGTCGGCCCGGGAAAGGGCCGCCGTGTCATCGAAGGCTGCCCGAACGACTGGTGTGCCGGGGCGCAGGCCGGTCGCCCGCGTATCTGCGGCGGCTGTCGGCGGCTGTCGGCG
Organism: Catenulispora sp. GP43; assembly: GCF_041260665.1. Lineage (NCBI taxonomy): Bacteria > Bacillati > Actinomycetota > Actinomycetes > Catenulisporales > Catenulisporaceae > Catenulispora > Catenulispora sp. GP43. Next base: position 64,122 of record NZ_JBGCCT010000020.1, read on the forward strand.
GACAAACGGTACGTGCGCGACGCCTACTGAGCGGGGCGCGCGGGACCAGTCGGCCACAACTCGGTTTCCCGAATGATGTGCAGCCCACCGGGCCCGATCCGCCGGCTGTGCCCAGGCCTCCACCGGGTTGGCCACAGCTCGACGCAATAGTGCGGCATAGCGGCGGCCTCGTCGAATCTCTCGACGAATTCGCGAACGAAGGCGCCCTCCCGCTCGAACGCCGGAGCGCTGCCGATCACGAACAGGGTCTCGGCGGCCGTGGTGTATCTGAGATGGTGCGGGAAGTCCGCGTGGGTCGTCGCGCTGAAGTCGGCTTCATCCAGGCCTGGGAGCTCCTGCCGGATCGTGCCCAACTCGATCCGGTGCGCGGCCCCCACGCGGGACCGCGCGCGCACCGATTTCCACTCCGACGCCCGGAACTGAGCTGACGCGTGCACGAACACGACGTCCAACGTCGGCGAGGCCGGCGCGATATCCAGCGGCGGCAGGTTCGCCCGAATCGGCAGGTGGATGAGCGAACGAGGCGAACGCTTCGCCAGGGACCAGGCGGCTGCGAGAGCGACGGCTCCACGACGGTCGGCGTGAATGTCGTAGTAGTTGTAAGAGGCCTGCGCGACGATGCGCTTCGGGGGCGACTCGACCCTGACCACGCGCAGCTCTTCGCCGTTGTACCGGACATGGCTCACGACTGTCCGCAACGCGAGCCGGTCCATGGCCGGAGATCATAGGAGCTCTGCGGGCAACACCTCAAAGCGTTAAGAGATGAGTACGCCTCAGATGAATACGCCTGAATACGCCTGAATACGCCTCAGCCGATGTCCAGCAGCTGCTCGTAGAAGCCGCCGAAGCCACCGGCCGGGTCGACCAGGTGGATCTCCAGGATCCAGTGGCAGATGTGGCCGGCGCGGTCCGTGCCCCGCATCGGGGTGGTGTTGCCCGGGGCGATGTAGGAGTGGATGCGCTCGGCGTCCATGATCTCGTGCGGGAACTCGCCGACCAGGTGCCCGGCGAACCCGGTGCCGCCCAGCTCCCAGCCGGCTTCGCGGGCCAGCCGGTCGATCTCGGCGTGCAGCTGCGCACCGGTGATCGCCGGGTGCTCGGCGAAGAAGCGGCGGCCGGCGTCGAAGATGACCGGCAGGTCGGCGGCCAGCCGCAGCTTGACCGGGTCGTCGCCCAGGACGTAGGTGCGGCCCAGGTCGGCTTCGAATTCGGCGAAGATCGGGCCGAAGTCGGCGAAGGCGATGTCGTCGCCTTGCAGGATCCGGTCCGGCGGGTTGTCGCTGTAGGGCAGCAGGGTGTTCGGGCCGGAGCGGATGATGCGCTTGTGCCAGTGGCGGGTGGTGCCGAACAGGTCGTCGGCCAGGTCCCTGATCCGGTCGCTGATCGCCCGCTCGGACTGCCCGGCGGCGATCAGGCCCCGCTCGACGACCGTGTCGAACAGCTTGACGGCGTTGGTTTGCGCCTCCAGCAGCCGCCGGACGCGGAACCCCTCGGCGGTCGCGGTGTCGACGTACACCCAGGCCTTCGCCCCCGAGCGCAGCTCGACCGGTACGCGCCGGTAGTCGACCTCGTAGGCGTCGGCGGCGGCGAGGTCCTCCGGGCTCAGGATGAACACCGTGCCCTCGACCGCGTCGCCCGGGTCGGTGCTCGGTACGGCCACCGGGTGCAGTTCGCTGCCGCTGTCGGCGATCACGGACGCGTCGGTGATCGCCACCGTCGCCAGCCGGAAGCCGACGAGCGCGTCGGGCTGCCCGGACAGTTCGTGTCCGAATCTGGCCGTCTGGACCCGCGGCAGCCTGAGGGTGCCGTAGGAGAACAGAAGTTGGTCAGCCATGGAGACTCCCGGGTGTGCTGTGCAGATACCAGCGGAATCTTCTCACCCGGGCCGCATCTACGCGTTGGGGCTCCATCGATTTGCGTATCAGTGTCTAGTGGCGGTTAACGTAAGAGCCGGCCGGGCAGATCCCGAGATATTCGGCGGGCACGCCGACCCACAGGACGATTCTCAGGGGGTAGGCGTTTGCAGCCCATGGTGCCGCGTCAGTCCACGGCTGAGGCCGACTTCTCCGCGCTGGAGGAGATCAAGGAGCTCGCCCTGTCGCGACCCGCCGCACGCGGCCAGCTGGGCCGGCTCCGCGACGAGCACGTGACCCTGATCGCCGAGCTCGACCAGGCCCACCCCGCAGCCGCCGACCTCGGCGACCGGTACGTCGACGCCGGAGCACGCGGGATCGCCATGCGCACCCCGGCATCCGGCCCGGCCCCCGACACGGTGGCCCAAATCAGTGCCCGTATCCACGCCCCACTGCTGTCCCTGGAACCGGCCGACACCAGCTACCGGCTCTGGCGCGCCCGCGCCTGCGGCGCCGACATGGTCGTGCTGCCCACCGCGACGCTGTCGGACCCGGCACTGTACTCGCTGCTGGAGCGCGCCGAGTCGATCGGGATGGCCGCGATCGTCGAGGTGTGCGGCACCGCTGACCTGGTGCGTGCCCTGCGGGCGCAGGCCAAGGCCGTCCTGCTGCGGCCGACTGCCGGCCCCGACCCGGCCTCGGCCGGGACCGACATGGACGAGCTGCTGTCGCTGGTCCCGGCCGGCGTGCTGAAGGTGGCCGAATGCGGTCCGGCCGGCCGCGCCAGCCTGATCGCCAGCGCTCGCGGCGGCGCCGACGTGGTGCTGGTCGGGGCGTCGCATCTGGCCGGGGCCGAATCGGTGTCGATCGTCGCGGGTCTGGCTGCCATGGGTGCTCATCCGGCTCTGACTGCGCGGGCGAGTCGGACTGGCTGAACTGCCGGGTCGACCAGCGCCGGCCGGGGCCGGTCTCCCTGCCCGCGCGCGAGCGGATCGCCGCCAGGGGGACCACCTTCGAGCGCTACTACACGGCCTCGGCGCAGTGCAGCTCGGCGCGGTCGGTCATCTACACCGGACAGCACCTGCCGATCACCGAGATCTACGACAACGACAACGACAACATGCCGTACAGCCGCGAACTGCTACGTCACCGCGGAGAACCCCGGACCCACCACCGACGCGCTGGAGCCCTACGGGTTCAGCGAGTTCAACGACTGGGGCGACATCGACGGCGGCGCGTGGGCCGGCCTGAAGCTCGATCCGGTGATCGCCGGGCAGGCCGTGCGCTGGCTTCACCGTCTTCGGGCCGGTCGCCGACGGCCAGCACTGGTACGACGGCCTTCTACCTCAATGCGATCCGCGACGTGGATCGCAGCGTCGAGTTCGTCCTGGACGCCCTGGAAGCCTCCGGCCACGCCGACCGCACCGTCGTGGTCTTCACCTCCGACCACGGCGAGATGGCCGGCGCCCACGGCCTGCGGCAGAAGGGCAACCTGATCTACGACGAGAACTTCCACGTCCCGCACATCATCGCCCACCCCGACGTGGCCGCTGATGCCCGTGCTCCACGGCCGGCCGGTCCGCGAGGGGGTCCTGAACGCGGTGGAGTCGATCACGACGCTGGACGCCTCGTTCTGGTTCGAGTTCGCCGACACCGAGGCGCCGGCGCGCGTCGCCGTCGGCGATCTGCGTCCTGACTGGACCAAGCACGGCTTCCTGCGCGGCTACACCGACGAGCGCTACACCTTCGGCCGCTACTTCTCCCCGCTGCAGCAGGACCCCGGCGAAACGCACGACCTCGCCGCCGACCCGGCCCACCGCGCCCTGCTCGAGCAGTACCGGGCCAAGATGGAGAGCCTCATCGACGCCGACATCGGCCCGGACACCCGGGCCTGGGTCACCGAACGCCCGCGCCTGCTCGGCTGGCCCACCTGGCACGGCGACGACACGCGGCCGGAGACGCTGGCCCGCCAGGGACGCTGACAGCCAAGGGACGCTGACAGCCAACGGGCGCCGACAGCCACGTCGCGCCGCATCCGCGTGCAGCGAGGCCGACATCGCCCTGCTCACCGAGCCCTACGCCGACGCCGACCGCCTGCGTGCCTCCTTCGCAGACTACGAAGTGGTGAAGGGCACCCGCCCGGTGTCCGGCCTTCCCGCTGGCGGTCGGGCCGTTCTGGGTGCCGGGTGCCGGGTGCCGGGTGCCGGGTGCTTCATGCCGTGGGAGAAGCCTGAGGTGGTCAACCGGGCGATCAGGTCGTTCTGCGGAGATTTTCTCGAGCGGCGCCGAGCTGCTGCCGCGCGCGAGGAGTTGAGGCCCGGTGTTCTAGTCGTCGACCAGAATGATCTTTCCGGAATGCCCGCCGGCCTCCATCAGCCGGTGTCCCTCGGCGGCCTGGGACATGGGCAGCGTCCGGTCGACGACCAGCTTCACGGCGCCGCTCTCGATCATCGGCCAGACGTGCTGCTGCACGGCGGCGACGATCTCCGCCTTCTGAGCCTTGGACCGGGTGCGCAGGGTGGTGCCGATGACGGACAGCCGTTTGAAGACCAGCTCGGCGAGGTTCAGCGGCGCCTCCAGGCCGTCCTGCAGGCCGATGACGACCAGGCGCCCGTCCGGGGCCAGGGAGCGGATGTTGCGGTCGAGGTACTTGCCGCCGATGACGTCGAGGATGACGTCGTACGGGCCGTGGTCGGCGAAGTCCTGCGTGCGGTAGTCGATCGTCTCGTCGGCGCCCAGCCGCTTCGCCAGCGCCGCCTTCTCGGGGCCGCCGACCGTGGTGACGACGCGGGCGCCCAAAGCCTTGGCGATCTGGATGGCCATGGTGCCGATGCCTCCGCCGCCGCCGTGCACGAGCAGGGTCTCCCCGGCCTTGAGCCCGGCGGCCAGGACCAGGTTGGACCAGACCGTGGCCGTCGCCTCGGGCAGTGCCGCGGCATCGGTCAGGCTGACGCCCTCGGGCACGGTGAGCAGCTGTCCGGCCGGTACCGCGACCTGCTGCGCGTAACCGCCGCCGGTGAGCAGGGCGCACACCTCCTGGCCCACCTGCCAGCCGGTCACCCCCTCGCCGACGGCGCTGATGCGGCCGGAGACCTCCAGGCCCGGGTACGGCGAGGCCCCCGGCGGCAGCGGGTACAGACCCCAGCGCTGCATGATGTCCGCGCGGTTCAGGGCGGCGGCCGCCACGTCGACGACGACCTCGCCGGCGGCCGGCTGCGGCGCCTCGACCTCGGTCCAGGTCAGGTTCTCGGGGCCGCCGAACTCCTTGATGACTACTGCCTTCATGACTGCTCCATTCCGTTGATGTTGCGGTTGCGGTTGCGGTTGCCGGTTCCGTCGACGCTGCCGAGGTCGGCGACCAATCGCCGGGCAAGATGCGTTGCGGACGCTGGGTTCTGGCCGGTGTAGAGGTTGCGATCGACCACCGTGAACGGCCGCAACGGGATGCGCCCCTTCTCATAGCGGGCACCGTCCGCGCACAGCCGGTCCTCCAGCAGCCACTTGGCCCTGCGCCCGAAGCTGTTGAGCTTCTCCTCGAAGTTCGACAGCGCCGTCATCCGGTAGCCGGCGAACGGCCACGAGCCGTCCGCGTTCTCCGCCGCGAACGTCGCGGCGGGCCCGTGGCAAAGCAGGGCCAGCGGCGTGCCGGAATGCAGCGCCCTGGTGAGCAGCGCGCCGGACACCGGGTCGACCGCCAGGTCCTCCATCGGGCCGTGGCCGCCGGGGTAGAACACGAGGTCGAACTCGTCCGGATCCATGTGCGCCAGCACCTCGGGCCGGTCCAGCTGCGCCTTGATGCCCTCCAGATACTTGGCGACCTCGCGCAGCGTGCCCGGCCAGCCGGCAGTGAAGGCCATGGACAGCTTGTCCAGCGTCGGGACCGTCCCGCCGGGGGTGGCGATCGTGATGTCCCACCCGGCCTCGGTGAAGATCTTGTGCGGCATCGCCAGCTCCTCGCCCCAGTAGCCCGAGGGGTGGACCTCGTCGTCCCGGAGCGTCCAGCGATCGGCGGCGGTCACCACCATGAGGACTTTGGTCATGTCTTTCCTCCGTTTCCTGCCCCGGTGGGAGCACGACGGTCCAGACTGCCGTCTCCAGCTTCCGGCGCCTTCGCCGCGACCGCGCGGGCACCACGTCGGCAGCGTGGTCGGCCAGACGCCGGCAGCGCGGTCTGCCAGCGGACTCCGAGCTTCTGGGCCACGGCGTCCAGGTCTGTGGCCATGCGATGGGTGACCCGGTGTCGCTTCTTCGCGGTCGACTATGATGTGTGCACCGCTCACATTAGGCGGAGCAATGTGAGCACTGCAAACATAGAAGAGGTGTCCCGTGTCACACGACGGCGTCCCCTACCACCACGGCGACCTGCGCGCCGCCTGCGTGCGGGCCGCGCGGGAGCTGCTGGAGGAGGACGGCAGCGCCGCGCTGTCGCTGCGTGCGGTGGCCCGCCGCGCCGGGGTGTCCGCGACGGCGCCGTACCGGCACTTCGCGGTGCGCGAGCAGCTGGTCTCCGCGGTCGCCGCCGAGGGCTACCGCGAACTCGCCGAGCAGCTGGCCGCCGCGAACCCGGCCCCGGCGACGCCCCAGGACCTGATCGAGCTGGCCATCGCCTACGTCCGCTTCGCACTGGAGCGCCCGGCCATGTTCCGCGTCATGTTCGCCGAGCCGTGCGACCCCGATAACGAGGAGCGGACCGCCGCGACCGCGGCGCTGTCGGCGTTCCTGCACGAGATCGTCGGGACCGTCTTCCCCGACGCCGACCCCGACCCGCTCTCGACCGCGGTGTGGGCGCTGGTGCACGGGCTGGCGTTCCTGCACCTGGACGGCAAGCTCGACGCGTCCAGCCCCGAGGCCGTCGCCGAGCAGGTGCGCGCGGCGGTCAACGCGGCGCTGGCGGTGGCGCCGCCGGCGGTGCGGGAGGCGGGGGAGCAGGCAGAGCAGGCAGCGCGATCCTGATCACTTTCCCGGGTTCGCTGGTTTGATCATGAAGGATCACGGATAATCGGCGCGTTTGGCCGGCGACGACCTTGGGAGAGCGGAATGCATGACGGGAGTGTGAGTACGGGGAGCGGTACGGAGCGAGAACTGCTCCTGCCCGCCGCGCCCCACGCCGACGTGCCGGACCTGCGCACGCGGGCGAGCCGGAGCGTGCGGCAGGTGCTGCTGCGCCGGGGGGCCTTCGCCACCGCGATCGCCCTGGTGGCGCTGGTCGTCTCCTACCACTACGGCGGCCTGCTCGGCGCGGGCCAGCATCACGTCCTGCACCATGTGCTGGCGGCCGTGGGCGCCCTGGTGTTCCTGGCCAGCGCGGTGATCGCGGTGCGCTGTGCGACGAACGACATCCTGGGGCTCGTGCACGTCCCGGGCCGGCTCAGCGACGCCCGGGCGAGCACCTTCCGCATCCTGTGCCTGCTGTGCGGCTACGTCATGGTGGTCCTGGGCGGCCTGAGCCTGTTGCGGGTGCCGGTGGGGCACCTGCTGCTGGGCGGGGTCCTGACCGGGGTGATCCTGGGCATCGCGGCGCAGCAGGTGCTGGCGAACGTCTTCGCGGGGATCACGATCCTGTTCACCAAGCCGTTCTCGGTCGGTGACGAGCTGCGCATCCGCTCCGGAGCCCTCGGCGGCCCCATCGTGGGCCGCGTGTCCGGGATGACGCTGACCTACGTGACGGTGTCGACCGTCGCCGGGCCGGTGCTGCTGCCCAACAGCGCCGTGCTCGCCGCGGCGGTGGGGCCGGCGGCGGAGTGGCTTGAGCCCTGAGCCTGCCTCCGGCTGCCTGAGAAAGCCTGCCTCAGGCTGCCTGAGAACCTGCCACAGGCAGCCGCCTCCGCCTCCGCCTAGGCCGGCGACCGCCGCGCACTGGGCCGGTCCGCCTCCCCGACCGGTCCGCCCCCGGCCATGGACTGCGACTCCCGCCGACGCGGCTCGCGCCCCTGCGGCTGGTGCAGCGGGGCGACGGGGGGAATCCTGGCGATCGGCCGGGTGACCGGGGTGTCCTCGGCGAGGGTGATGGGGGAGTCGTGGTGCAGGATCTTCAGGGACGGGCCTTCCAGCAGCCGGTAGGTGACGGTGTCCGCGGTGATCTCCACGCGCAGTCTGCTGCCGTGCAGTGCGAGGTTGACGGCCAGCCGCGTGATGCCCGAGGGCAGGCGCGGCCGGAACGCGAGCGTGTCCTCGCGCTCGCGCATTCCGGCCAGGCCCGCGACCAGAGCGATCCAGGTTCCGGCCAGTGAGGCGACGTGCAGGCCGTCGCGGGTGTTGTGCTCCAGGTCGTCCAGGTCCATGAGGGCGGCCTCGGCCAGGTAGTCCCCGGCCAGTTGCACGTGCCCGACCTCGGCGGCCATCACCGCCTGGATGCAGGCCGACAGCGAGGAGTCCCGGACGGTGAGCGCTTCGTAGTACGCGAAGTTGCGGGCCTTCTGCTCGTCGGTGAAGGCCTCGGAGCGCAGGTACATGGCCAGCACCAGGTCGGCCTGCTTGATGACCTGCTTGCGGTAGAGGTCGAAGTAGGGGAAGTGCAGCAGCAGCGGGTACTGGTCCGGTGCGGTGTCGGCGAAGTCCCAGATCTCGTGCGAGGTGAAGCCTTCGGCCTGGGGGTGGACGCCGAGCAGGTCGTCGTAGGGGATGAAGGTCGCTGCGGCCGCGTCCCGCCAGGAGGCCGCCTCCTCGGCGTCGACGCCGGCTTCCTGCGCCAGGTCGGAGTGGCGCTCGGCCAGCTCGGCGGCCGAGAGCAGATTGTGCTGCGCCATCAGGTTCGTATAGACGTTGTTGTCCGCGATCGCGCTGTACTCGTCGGGCCCGGTGACCCCGTCGATGCGGAACCGGCCTTGGGCGTCATGGTGGCCCAGCGAGCGCCACAGCCGGGCCGTCTCGATGAGCAGGTCCAGCCCGATGGTCTTCTCGAACTCCTCGTCGCCGGTGGCCGCGATGTAGCGGGTCACCGCGTCGGCGATGTCGGCGTTGACATGGAAGGCCGCGGTGCTGGCCGGCCAGTATCCCGAGCACTCGGCGCCGGCGATGGTGCGCCATGGGAAGGCGGCGCCTTTCAGGCCGAGTTGGCTGGCTCGCTCCTTGGCCATCGGCAACGTGTCGCGGCGCCAGCGCAAGGCGTCGGCGGCGGCTCCGGGAACGGTGTATGTCAGCACCGGGAGGACGAAGGTCTCGGTGTCCCAGAAGGTGTGGCCGTCGTATCCGGTGCCGGTCAGCCCCTTGGCCGGGATGGACCTGCCCTGGGCCCGGGCGCCGGCCTGCAGCAGGTGGAACAGCCCGAACCGCACCGCCTGCTGGATCTCGGCGTCGCCCTCGACCTCGACGTCGGCGCGGGCCCAGAAGTCGTCCAGGTAGGACCGCTGCTCCTCGACCAGGCCGTCCCAGCCGGTCCGTGCCGCGGCGGCCAGCGCACCCTCCACCTGGGCCCGTACCGCGGGCTCGGACCGTGCCTGGGACCAGCCGTAGGCCACGTACTTGACCAGCCGTAGACGCTCTCCCGGCTTCAGCACGGCCGTCACGGTGTATCGAGCCAGGTCTTCGAAGCACTCCACGGTCTCGTTCAGCGACGGCGGCGCCTGCACCTCATGGCCCATGGCGGCGGCGAGCCGCAGCCCGCTCACCGCGGTCCGGTGCACCAGCACCGCCCCGGCCGGACGGCTGCTGTGCTCCTCCGGCACCAGCGGCGCCTCCAGGACGGCCGCGGTCCGGGGATCGCCGGTGAAGTGCGGAAGCGTCTCGTTGGCGACGAGTTCGGACTGGACCACCACCCACATCTCGTGTTCGACGGCTTCGATCTCGTAGCTGATCGCCGCGATCGCGCGTTGGGTCAGCGACACCAGCCGCTTCGAGCGCACCTTCACCTTCTTGCCGCCCGGGGACTCCCAGGCGACCCGGCGCTCCAGCAGGCCGGCGCGGAAGTCCAGCACGCGCTCGTGCTCCAGGACACGTCCGTACCGCAGGTCGAACGGCGCGTCGTCGACCAGCAGGCGGATCACCTTGCCGTTGGTGACGTTGATGACGGTCTGGCCGGCCTCCGGGTCGCCGTATCCGGCCTCGGCGTAGGGCAGCGGGTGCGACTCGTAGACCCCGTTGAGGTACGAGCCGGGCAGGCCGTGCGGCTCGCCCTCGTCGAGGTTGCCGCGCCAGCCGATGTGGCCGTTGCCCAGGGCGAAGACCGATTCGCTCTGGCCCAGGACGTCGGGGTCGAACTCGGTCTCGCGCAGGCTCCACGGCTCGACCGCGTAGAACGAGTGGCTGATCATGCCTGGTCGCCTTTGCCGCCCTGGTCGGACCGGTCGCCCTGGTCGGACCGGTCGCCCTGGTCGGCCCGGTCGCCCTGGTCGGCCCGGCCCAGGAGATCGGCCAGGTCGGTCACGACCGTGTCGGCGCCGTGCTTGCGCAGCTCCTCGGCCTGCCCGATCCGGTCCACGCCCACCACGAACCCGAAGTGGCCGTCCCGGCCGGCCTGCACGCCGGCCAGCGCGTCCTCGAACACCGCGGCCTGATCGGGCTCCACACCCAGCTTCTTGGCCGCGGCCAGGTAGGTGTCCGGGGCGGGCTTGCCCGGCAGGTGTTCCTCGGCGACCGTCACGCCGTCGATGCGGACCTCGAACATGTCGGCGATGCCGGCGGCCTCCAGGACGTTTTTGCAGTTGGCGCTGGAGGAGACCACCGCCCGGTGCAGCCCGGCGTCGCGCACGGCCTTCAGGTAGCGGACCGAGCCCGGGTAGACGTGGACGCCGTCGGTCTTGAGCAGGCGCAGGACGATCTCGTTCTTGGCGTTGCCCAGGCCGTTGACCGTCTCGGCGCCCGGCTTGTCGTCGGGGGAGCCCTCCGGCAGCTCGATGTGCCGCGACTCCAGGAAGGAGCGGGTCCCGTCGGCCCTGGTCTTGCCGTCGACGTAGGTGTCGTAGTCCGCCACCGGATCGAAGGGGACGAACGGCCCGGGACGGGAGCGCAGGTAGGCGTCGAACATCTCTTTCCACGCCGCGGCATGGACCTTCGCGGTCTCGGTGAGGACGCCGTCGAGGTCGAACAGGCACGCCCGGATCCGCTCCGGCAGACCGGTCTTCGGGGATACCGCTCCATCGTCCGTGTGCTCTATTCGTCTGTCCATGTTCTCCATTCGTCCACAGCCGACCCGGGTGTGTCGACTCGGCGGGGCCCGGATGTACCGCGTCCGGACCAATCCCGGCCCGATCGGCCCGATCGGCCGGATCGGACCGATCGCCTCACCGCACCGGGATCGACTGCTCGTGATGGAAGACGTCCGTCGGATCCCAGCGCTGCTTCACGGCGACGAGGTTGCGCCGGTTGCGCCGGAAGTTGTCGAGGAAGTAGAGCCACAGCGCGTGGTCGGCGTCGCCCTTGGAGTGGGCGCCGAGGACGTTGTCCGGATAGTTGTAGTACGCGCCGTCGACCGTCCCGGTCGGGTCGTTGGCCGGGTCGGGGGTGCCGCCGTACTCGGCGTAGACCTCTCGGTAGAAGTCGTTGATCCAGCCCAGATGCGCGTCGGCCTGGACGTCGTAGGGCGGCTGGTTCCCCTCGCCGGGGCGCGAGGAGTTGAGCCAGTAGGTCTGATACTGAAGCTTCATGATCGCGCTGCGTTGGGGGACCGCGGTCGCGTCGGGGGCCACGCGGTTGACGGCCCCTCCGTAACTGTCGACCTGCAACAGGCTCTGGCTCATGTCCGCCTCGTCGACGCCCTTCGGGGTCGTGTGCAGCCAGCGGTAGATCGCAGCAGCCTGATTCGGCGGGAAGCCCTTGTTCATGTACGCGGACTTGTACTTGCCGAACTGGTTGGGCCCGGAGCCGTTCATCGTCTGCAACGCCTCGAGATACGTGACGTGCTGCACGCCGTCATCGCCCGGCAGCGCGGTCATCCACCCCGGATGACCGCCCAGGGGCCTGCGCAACGGCGCGGGCTCGACGATCGCCCCGAAGCGCGCCCGCGCCTGCGCGTACCGTTCCTCCACCTGGGCCCGGTGGTCCGCCAGGGTGGCGCCCTCGGAGGACACGGACTGGACGGTCATGCCGATCTGCCCGGCCGACACGTGCGTGAGCTTCAGCAGGCTGAAATCGGTCTCCGGTATGACCTGCACGAAGTCCGTGTAGGAGGCGAGGAAGTTCGTGAACGACGCCGTGTCGAACGACGACCAGTCCCAGGACAGCGTGTAGAGCGAGGCGAACTCCGGCGCGTCGGGCAGCGCGTCGAAGTAGTAGCGCAGGATGACACCGAAGTTGCCGCCCCCGCCGCCTTGCAGCGCCCAGAAGAGGTCACGCTCGTCCGGCGAGACGCTCGTCGCCGCCACATGGTGCAGCTCGGCGCTGTCCGACGCCGCGTTCCACACCACGATGTCGACCCCGGTGAGCAGGTCGACGGTCAGCCCGTGCAGCCGCGACAGGAGCCCGTATCCGCCGCCGGTGATGTGACCCCCGGCGCCGACCGAGTAGCAGCTCCCCGCCGGAAGCGTCTTGTTGTAGGCGTTCAGCAGGGTCCGGTAGACGGTCCAGTTCTCAGCCCCCGCCTCGACGAAGAACGCGCCCCGTTCCTCGTCCCAGCCGACGCGGTTCATCGCGGCCATGTCCACCATGGCCTTGGCCGTGTCGTTGTAGATGAAGTCCTCGTAGCAGTGGCGCCCCGACACGACCTTGACGTCGCGGCCGTAGCGGGAGACGGCTTCGCCGACCTGCGCGACCGCCTCGGCGTCGTTCTGCGGGACGTAGACCGCCTCGAGCTTCGGCGCGAACCAGCGCCGGTTGAAGCCTTGCCGGTCGCTGAGGACGACGGGACGTGAAGCCATGATCCGAGATTCCCACGGACCCCCGGAGCTGCAAGTCGAGGCGGCCGGTCGGGTAACCGGGTACTCGGGACGCGGGCCGGTGTTGGGCCGTCCGGATTAGTACGCTGTCCCATCAGGCTATTGAAACGGGGAGGCGCAGTGGTCTTGGAGGATTCGGCGGCCGGTCGCATGGTCGGTGGCAGGTACCGCTTGATCGCCCAGATCGGCCACGGCGGCATGGGCCGGGTGTGGGAGGCTCAGGACACCCGGCTCGGCCGGACGGTCGCGGTCAAGGAGGTGCTGCTGCCGGCGTTGCCGCCGGCGCAGCAGGAGATCCGGCTCCAGCTGGCGATGCGCGAGGGCCGCAACGCTGCGGCCTTCGCCGACCATCCGCACGTGGTCTCGGTGTACGACGTGATCGAGGAAGACGGCGCACCGTGGATCGTCATGCAGCTGGTCCGGGGGCGATCGCTGCGGCACGTGCTGCGCGATCCGGCCGGTGTCGGCGTGGCCGAAGACCAAGACGTGTCGCCGACCGCGCTGGACGTGTCGCGGGTGAGTCGCATCGCCGCCGCGATGCTCGACGCGCTTCGCGCCATGCACGAGGCCGGGCTGATCCACCGCGACCTCAAGCCGCACAACATCATGCTCGCCGACGACGGCCAGATCCTGCTCACCGACTTCGGGATCGCCAAGTCCGATTCCGACGTCACCGTGACCGTGTCCGGCTCGGTGATGGGCACGATGGCCTACCTCGCGCCCGAACGCGCCGAAGGAGAACCGGGCGGCCCCGCCTCTGACTTGTTCTCCCTCGGGGTGACGCTGTTCGAGGCGGTGGAAGGCTACTCACCCTTCGAGCGCAGGAACAGCAGGACCGGCACTCTCACCGCCCTGCTGACCAAACCGCTTCCGCCGATGGTCAAGGCGGGCCCGCTGGCCCCGCTCATCCAGGCGCTGACTCTGAAGGACCCCGCGCATCGCCCCGACCACGCCCAGGCCCTGGCGCTGCTGGCGGGCGGCGACGCCGACGGCCGGCAGCCACCGGCGCAGGACGATCGGGCCACTGCGGTCCTGCCACCGTCAGGGGCGCCAGGAGGAACACCGCCGATCGGCTCGGGGCAGCGGATGGCGGCGCCCGGGGAATCGGTGACCCTGACCGCCAGCAGCGGTCTGCCCCGGCCGCCGGTGGTCGCCACACCGCAACCCGCACCCGATTCGGGACAGCCCGGAAAACGGAATCGCATGTCGGCCGCGGCCAACGCCTTCGTGGTAGTGGTCGGCATCGGTCTCGCCGCCGGCGGCTATTTCATCAGCGGGTGGTTCGATTCCCATCCGAACGGCAGGGCCTGCACCACGTGGAGCAACGGCGTGCGGGAGGGCCAGGACGCGGTACAGACCCACCAGCAGTACTCCAAGGACCAGGACCTGGCATCGACCGAGCAGGCCATGGCACAGCAGGAGGATCTCCTGGTGACGGCCGGCGCCGGGGCCGCCGCGCAGACCAGCGACAAGACGCTGAAGGCGGACTTCCAGAAATCCGCCTCGGACCACAGCTCGCTTGCCGCGGCCTACCGCGCGATCGCGGCGGGATCCCGCGACTACACCGCCTACACCACCTACATGGGCGCGACCAGTCATGACGACATTCAGATCCAGGCGATCTGCGCCAAGGCCTGACCCCCGTCGCTGGGCCGAGCCCCGGAAGGGACCGAAGATGCGCGTCACGTTCGATACCACGGTAGGTATGGCCTACATCTACATAGACGACGCCACCGCTCCCGGAGCAGCGGTGCGGCAGGTCACCGTCGACGATGACACCGGTGCTGTGCTCGACTTCGACGCCGATGGGCGGTTGCTGGGTATTGAGCTGCCCATCGAGCGGGTGCACCCCGATCTGTCGGCCATGGCCGAGCAGATCGGATAAGCCCCCAGACCGCGTCTCGCGATCCGCTACACCCGCCGCAGATGCATCACCGTACTGGCGTAATCCCCCTCCGGCAGATCGAGTCCGAGCCCGGCGCGCGCCGTCGCACCGCTTATGCGTACGCCCCGATCGACGTCGTGGTACTCCCCGGCGGCGTCGAGCGCCGTCAGGCGCACCGTGGGGCGCGGTAGCCCGGCTCCGGTCTGCGGGCGCCAGGCGATGAGCACGTGCTCATCGCCGTCGGCCGATGCGTAGTGCACCGCCGTCGTGTGACCTTCGGTCGCAGGCCTGTACAGCGAGCCGTGTTGCACGATGCCGCGGATGCGTTTGTACACCGCGACCAGGTCGGCGGCCTCGGTCAGCTCCTCCTTGCTCCACTCGGTCAGTTTGCCGCCGATGCCGAGGGCGCCGGCCATGGAGACGTGGAACCGGAACCGCAGGGGGGTGCTGCGGCCGGTCGCGATGTTCGGGCTGTCGGTGATCCAGGCGGCCATGACCTGCGCGGGGAAGAACTGGCTGAAGCCGTTCTGGATGGCCAGGCGGTCCACCGGGTCGGTGTTGTCCGAGGTCCAGATCTGGTCGGTGCGGGCCAGGACGCCGGCGTCGGCGCGGCCGCCGCCGCCGGCGCATGCCTCGATGCGCAGGTGCGGGTGGTCGGCGCGCAGGCGGTCCATGATGCGGTAGACGGCGCGGGTGTGGTCGATCCACAGCCGGTCGGGGTCGGGGTCGCCCGGCCGGCCGGCGTCGGTGACGGCCCGGTTGGCGTCCCATTTCAGGAAGTCGATGCCGTTGTCGCGGACGAGCCGGTCCAGCCAGTCGTGGGCCCACCGTTCGACCTCGGGCCGGCCGTAGTCGAGCATCAGCTGCTGGCGCAGTTCGGTCGCGTCGCGGTGCGGCGTGTGCACCACCCAGCCGGGGTGCTCGCGGAACAGGTCGCTGTCGGCGTTGACCATCTCGGGTTCGACCCAGAGGCCGAACCGCATGCCGAGCTGGTGCACCTTCTCCACGAGCGGCCCGAGGCCCTGGGGGAACGCGCCGGGGTGGGGCCGCCAGTCGCCCAGGCCCGCGGTGTCGTCGCGGCGGCCGCCGAACCAGCCGTCGTCGAGTACGAACAACTCGACGCCCAGCTGTGCGGCGGCTTCGGCCAGCCGCAGCTGTCCGGCCTCGTCGACGGCGAAGCCGGTCGCCTCCCAGGAGTTGTAGATCACCGGCCGGTCCTCGGCCGGCGTCGGGATGACGTACCGGCGCAGGTAGTCGTGCCAGGCCCGGGCGGCGCCGCCGAACCCGCCGGTGGTGTGCAGCCCGGCGAAGACCGGGGTGTCAAGGCTCTGACCCGGCCCCAGAGTCCAGGTCAGTCCCTCGTGGCCGAGCCCGCCGGTGAAGGCGACCCGGTCGGTGGGGTCGCGGTGCAGGGCGATCCGCCAGCTGCCGCTCCAGGCCAGCGCCGCGCTCCAGACCGGGCCGTGCTCCTGCCCGGCGGTGCCGTCGTCGACGGCCAGCCAGGGGTTGGCGTGGTGGCTGGTGAGTCCGCGGCGGCTGGTGAACACGGTCTCGGCGACCGGCACCGGGGTCCGGCGCAGCTGGAACTCCTGGTTCCAGGTGCCGACCAGGTGGCTCACCCGGTAGTCGGGAAGCTGCGGGAGGGTCCAGGCCGCGGAGTCCAGGCGGCCGACGGTGACCGGTTCGCCGCCGTCGTTGGTCAGGACGGTCCAGCGCTCGATGACGTCGGTGTCCGGACGCACCCGGTAGTGCAGCTCGGCGCGCAGCGGATAACGGCGGTCGCGCAGCCGGATCACCAGATGCCCGCCGTCGATCTCGTGGCCGGCGGTGCCCCACTGCGCGCCGCGGGTGCCGTCGGCGAACCGGACCTGCAGGCCCGCCGGGCCGAAGCGGGCGCCGGTCTCGATGCCGAGCTCGTCGGCCGCGCCGTCGCCGTCGAAGCTGTTGGTGAGCGCGGGCCGCGGGGTGGCCTCGACGGCCTCGTGGGTGCCCCATGCGACGTGCCGGGGGCTGCCGTCGGGATCCTCGCGGATCATGTAGCGGGTGTGGGGTGTGGTCAGCAGCCAGCTGCCGCGTGCGGGGTCGTAGGTCACGGATTGCTGGGGAACACGCACAGGTCAACCTCATCAGGCAGGCCGAAGGCAGAACGAAGGGCGGAGCGACAGGGTGATCATCGACAGGGCGATGGATCACAACGATGGGGCCGCGGGCTGTGAGCGTAGGGCGGCCCGGAGCCGGAAATCAATACTTGACGAAAGAAATTAATCGGCGTTACGTTTCCGCCGTGCTTCCGAACAGATCACCCCAGCCGCTGGCCGCCACTCCGGCCGCGACCGCCGTGCTGGCCATGGTCCTGACCGAGGGCCCGCTCAGCCGGGTCGATCTGGCCCGGCGGCTCGGCATCTCCTCGGCCGCCGTCACCAAGGCCGCCCGGCCCTTCCTCGACGACGGCTACCTGCACGAACTGGACTCCGAACGGACCGCGCCCGGCGCCGGCCGTCCGGTGAGCCCGCTGGCGATCACCCCCGACCGGGAGTTCGTCCTCGGGGTCAAGGTCACCGCCGACGAGGTGATCGGCGTGGTCTGCGATCTGAAGGCGCGGATCCGGACCTCGGCGCACCGCGCGCTGCCGGACTGCGAGCCGGCGACCGTCCTGGACACCCTCACCGTCCTGGCCGGCGAACTGCTGGACTCCGATCCGGAGGTGCGGGCCAAGACGCGCCGCATGGGCCTGGCCGTCTCCGGCGACGTGGACCAGGCCGAAGGGCTGGTCCGGCTGTCCCCGCTGCTCGGCTGGGAGAACGTGGACCTGGCCGGCCCGGTGGGCGAGGCCACCGGGCTGGCCGTGATGGTCCAGAACGATGTCAAAGCGCTCACAGTCGCCGAGCACTGGTTCGGCGACGGCGTGGGCACCGACGACTTCACCCTGGTCACCGTGGGCGCCGGCATCGGCTGCGGCATCGTCACCGGCGGCCGTCTGCTCTCCGGCGCGTACGGGGTGGCCGGCGAGGTCGGCCACATCTGCGTCGACGCCTCGGGACCGGTCTGCCACTGCGGCGCCCGGGGCTGTGTGGAGGCGATCGCCGCCACCGAGGCGATCGTCGGCCGGGCCCGGGCGCTGACCGGGCGCGACGGCCTCACCTTCACTGAGGCCGCCGAGCTCGCCCGGTCCGGCTCGGCCGAGGTGCGCGCCCTGTTCTCCGAGGCGGGCACCGCGATCGGCCTGGGCATCACCGCCGTGGTCAACCTGATCGGCCCGGAGCGGATCGTGGTCTCCGGGGAGGGCCTGGACGCCTACGACCTGTTCGAGACCGAGATCCGCGAGGCGTACGCCACCCACGCCTTCGGCGCCGCGGCCCGGTGCCAGCTCACTATCAGGCCGCTGCCCTTCGAGGAATGGGCCCGCGGCGCCGCCGCGGTCGGCATCCAGTCGCTGTTCGCACCGGCTCACCGCTAGCCGTATCGGCACGGGCGGCCCGGCACGGCACGGGCGAAAACCACACATCACACACGCACCACGGGGACCCGCTCGCCGAGCGGGTGACCTCTCGTACCCGCATTCCCTCATTCAGGAGGACGTCATGTCCCGTGGATCAAGCGCTTCACCCACCGGTCGCGCAGACGGCATAGGCCGCCGTAGCCTGCTGCGCGGCGCGATAGGCGGCGCGGGCCTGCTGCTGGCCGCCCCCGCCCTCGACGCCTGTGCCAAGAGCACCGCCTCGGCCTCCTCCGGCAGCGGCGGTGGCGCCGGCAACCAGGTGACGTTCGGCTCCGACGGCTCCGACCCCACGCCGCGCAAGGCGTACGGTGCCCTCACCAGCGCGTTCACCACCGCCAGCGGCATGCAGGTCCGCACCAACGTCCTGGACCACAACAGCTTCGCCCAGCAGATCACCGCCTACCTCCAGGGCACCCCGGAGGACGTGGTCACCTGGTTCGCCGGCTACCGGATGCAGTTCTTCGCGCAGAAGAACCTGCTGCGCCCCATCGACGACGTCTGGGACACCATCGGTGCCAACTTCTCCGACGCGGCGAAGAAGCTGAGCCTGGGCCTGGATGGCAAGGCCTACTTCGTCCCGCTCTACAACTACCCGTGGGGCGTCTTCTACCGAAAGAGCCTGTTCCAGGCCAAGGGCTACCAGCCGGCGGCCGACTGGGACAGTTTCGTCGCGCTGTGCGGCCAGATGCAGAAGGACGGCCTGTCCCCGCTGGCGGCCGGCTTCGGCGGCGGCGACTCCTGGACGAACCTGGGCACCTTCGACTATCTCAACCTGCGTATCAACGGCTACGACTTCCACATGCAGCTGATGGGCGGCAAGGTCTCCTGGTCCGACCCCCGCCTGAACGCCGTGATGGACCACTGGCGGCAGATCGCGGCGTTCAACCAGGCCGGCGCCTCGGGCCGCAAGTGGCAGGACGCGGCGCAGTCGGTGTTCGACAAGAAGTCCGGGATGACGGTCACCGGCCTGTTCATGGGCCAGGCCATCACCGACGAGACGCTGCGCGACGACATGGACTTCTTCCCCTTCCCGGCCATCGACCCGACCCACGGCCAGGACGCCGTCGAGGCGCCCACCGACGGGTTCGTCCTGAGCGCCAAGGCCAAGCACGCCGACGCCGCCAAGAAGATGCTCGAGTGGATCGGCACCCCGGCCGCTGAAACGGTTTACGCCGGCGTCGACCCGAGCAACGTCGGGGCCAGTACGAAGGCTGATGCCGGCAAGTACAACGCGCTCCAGCAGAAGTCGGCGCAGCTGATCGCCTCGGCGAAGTACATCACCCAGTTCGGCGACCGGGACAGCGACCCCGGCTTCATCTCCGCCGTGGTCGAGCCCGGATTCGCGCAGTGGCTCGCCTCGCCGGACGACGGCGCCTCGACGCTGAAGAAGATCGAGTCGCAGCGCTCGCAGTACTTCACGTCCTGATGGTGCTCCGGCGAGCGGACTGAGATGGAAAGGGGAGTGGCATGGCCCTCACAGCTGATGTGACCGGCAAGAACGCCAAGGCCAAGGCACCACGGCGCGGCTCGCGCATGCGGGTGTTCTCGCTCGGGGACAAGGCGTTCCTCGCGGTGCTGATCGGGGTGCCGCTGCTCGCGCTGCTCGCCTTCGTCTGGCTTCCGGCGCTGGCCTCGGTGGGGATCTCCTTCACCCAGTGGGACGGCATCGGGTTGTCCTCGATCCACTGGGTCGGCCTGCAGAACTACAAGAACATCTTCACGAACTACCCGCCGTTCTGGCCGGCCGTGGAGCACAACATCATCTGGATGGTGTTCACCGCGCTGGTGCCGACCCCGGCCGGCATCTTCCTGGCCTACCAGCTCGATCGCAAGATCCGGTTCAGCCGGGTCTACCAGATGGCCATCTTCGCGCCGGTGGTGCTGTCCACGGCCGTCGTCGGGTTCATCTGGGAGATCATCTACGACCCGGACCACGGGCTGCTCAACAGCGCGCTGGGGACCAACAACCCCAGCGGCAAGCACTACATCGACTGGCTCGGCGATCCGCACCTGAACCTGTGGGCGGTGCTGGTGGCCTCCGCCTGGCGGCACACCGGCTATGTGATGATCATGTACCTGGCCGGGCTGAAGAGCGTGGACCCCTCGTTGCGCGAGGCCGCCGCGATCGACGGCGCCAACGGCCGGCAGACCTTCCTGCGGGTGATCGTGCCGGCGATGAAGCCGATCAACGTGACGATCATCGTGATCACGGTGATGGAGTCGCTGCGCGCCTTCGACATGGTCTACGTGCTCTCCGGCAACAACGGCAGCAAACAGGGCATGGAGCTGCTGTCCCTGCTGATCACCAACAACACCGTCGGCGAGTCGCCCCGTCCCGGGTACGGCTCGGCGCTGGCCACCGTGCTGCTGGTGGTGTCGCTGGCCGCGATCGTCACCTTCCTCGTGCAGAACTTCCGGAAGGAGCGCCAGGCATGAGCACCACCACCGCGACCGACCTGCCGAGGACGGCGGCCCCGGCGCGCCGGGCGCCGGCCGGCAGCCGCAAGCCGCGCGGGATCGGGCGGCACGTGTTCCTGGCCGCCGTCTCCATCGGCTGGCTCATCCCGCTGCTGTGGGCGCTGTTCACCTCGCTGCGGTCCTACTCCGACACCGCCGAACACGGCTATCTGAGCTGGCCGCACGGGTTGAGCTTCGACAACTTCAGCACGGCCTTCGACTCCTCCGGGATGCCGCACTTCTTCTGGAACAGTCTGCTGATCACCGTCCCGGCGGTGCTGCTGACGCTGCTGTTCGCCTCGGCCGTGGCGTTCTTCGTCTCCCGGTTCGACTTCCGGTTCAACATCGCGCTGCTGATGCTGTTCACCGCCGGGAACCTGCTGCCGGCCCAGGTGATCATCACCCCGCTGTACAAGCTCTACCTCCAGCTGCCGCTGCCGGGCTTCCTGAGCGGATCAGGGTACTTCTACGACTCGGCGTTCGGCGTCATCACCATTCACGTCGCCTACCAGTGCGGGTTCTGCGTCTTCGTGCTCAGCAACTACATGCGCACGATCCCGAAGGAGATCAGCGAGGCGGCGCTGGTGGACGGCGCGCCGGTGTGGCGGCAGTACTTCCAGATCATCCTGCCGCTGTGCCGGCCGGCGTTCGCCGCGCTGGCCACGCTGGAATCCATCTGGATCTACAACGACTTCTTCTGGTCGCTGATCCTCATGGAGACCGGGGACAAGCGTCCGGTCACCTCGGCCCTGGCCGGGTTGTCCGGCGAGTACTTCACCAATCCCAACCTCATCGCCGCCGGGGCCTTGATGACCTGCGTCCCGACGCTGGCCGTCTACCTGGTCCTGCAGCGCCACTTCGTGGGCGGCCTGACCATCGGGGCGAGCAAGACCTGAGCTGTTCCGTTTCGTCGTACGCGGGGGTCACCGGAGGGAATCAGTATGCTTACACGTATCAGACGGCCGCGTCGCGCGGCCGTGCTCGCGGCCCTGCTCGGCACGCTGCCGGCGCTCGGCCTGATCCAGCTCCCGGCCGCCGCGGGCGCGTCCAAGGGGGCCGGGGACGGCGGCATCACCGCCGCCAAGCCCTACCTGGGCTGGAGCAGTTGGAGCCTGGAGTCCACCACCGCTCCCGGCGTCAACGCCGCCGGCCAGGGCGGCTCGCTCACCGAGGCCGAGGTCCTGGCCAACGCCGACGTCATGGCCGCCAAGCTGAAGTCGCACGGCTACACCTACGTCAACATCGACGCCGGCTGGTGGATGGACGACAAGTGGAAGACCGAGTACGACGGCAACGGCATCCCGAAGCCGGACCCGACGCGCTTCCCCGACGGCATGAAGGCGGTCGGCGACCACGTCCACAAGGAGGGCCTCAAGCTCGGCCTCTACCTGCCGGTCGGGCTGGAGATCGCCGACTACCAGGCCGGGAACTTCCCGATCGCCGGCGCGCCGCAGTGCCACACCCATGACATCGTCTACCCCGACCTGCGCACCACCAACGGCTGGGACAGCGCCTACAAGATCGACTTCTCCAACCCCTGCGCGCAGAAGTTCGTCGACTCCGAAGCCAACCGCATGGCCTCCTGGGGCATGGACTTCCTGAAGATGGACGGCGTCGGGCCGGGTTCCTGGAAGAGCGGCAACAATTACGACAACACCGCGGACGTCGCCGCCTGGTCCCAGGCTCTGAAGAAGACCGGCCGGAACATCCAGTACGTCCTGTCCTGGTCGCTGGACCACGCGCATGTGGCGACCTGGCAGCAGTACTCCAACGGCTGGCGGATCGACACCGACGTCGAGTGCTACTGCAACACCCTGGTGACGTGGCAGAACTCGGTGGTGGGCCGCTGGAACGACGTCATCCCGTGGATCGCCGACGCCGGTCCCGGCGGCTGGAACAACCTGGACTCCCTGGACGTCGGCGTCGGCTCGATGGACGGCCTCACCGACGACGAGCGCCAGAGCTACATGACGTTCTGGGCGATGCAGTCCGCGCCGCTGTACACCGGCGACGACCTGACCAAGCTCGACGACTACGGCCTTTCGCTGCTCGGCAACGACGAGGTGATCGCCGTCGACCAGGCCGGACACCCGGCGCGGCCGCTGACGCAGGACAGCGACCAGCAGGTCTGGTACAGCCGCAACTCCGACGGCTCGCTGAACGTGGCGCTGTTCAACCTCGGCACCGCGCCGGCGACCATCAGCGCCCCGTTCGCCTCGCTGGGCATCGGTGCCGGCGGTTCGGCGACGGTGCGGGACCTGTGGGCGCACCAGAGCCTGGGCACCATGTCCGGCCAGTTCTCCGCGACCCTGCCGGCGCACGGCTCGCGGCTGCTGAAGCTCGTCCCGGCCGGCGGCAGCCTGGTCTCCTATGAGGCCGAGTCGCCGGCCAACGTCCTGTCCGGCGGCGCGGCCGTCTCCGGCTGCACCGGCTGCTCCGGATCGCAGAAGGTCGGCAGCCTCGGGCACGAGGGCGCCCTGACGTTCACCGGCGTGCAGGCGGCGAAGGCGGGCACCCGCACCGTCACCGTGGTCTACGACGACGGCGACACCAACGGCCGCCCGTTCACCTACAGCGTCAACGGCGGAGCGCAGACCACGATCCAGGCCCCCGGCACCGGCGGCTGGAACACCGTCGGGACCCTGACGATCTCGGTGCCGCTGCGCGCCGGATCCAACATCATCACCTTCACCGGCCCCGACGCGAACACCTACTCGCCCGACATCGACCGGATCATGCTGTGACGTCAACCGATCTGGTGCTGGCGTGGCCTCGACCGGCGAACAGCCGGTTCGAGGCCGCGCCGGTCGGGAACGGCCGGCTGGCCGCCGCGGTCTTCGGCGGCCTGCGGCTCGGCCACTGGCAGATCAACGACTCCACGGTCTGGTCCGGCACCCCTTCGACGCCGGCCGAGGGGCTGGCCGAGGTTCTGGGCGCCGGCGCCGGGCCGGACCGGCTTCAGGAAGTACGTTCGGCGATCCGGGCGCAGGACTACCGGCGCGCCGAACAGCTGCTGATGTCCTTCGAAGGCCGGTACAGCCAGGAGTACCTGCCGTTCGTCGACCTGTGGATGTCGCTGGACGGCGAGGGCGAATACCTGGGCCGGACGCTCAACCTCGACGACGGCGTCGTCGCCGAGGAGATGGTCCTGGACGACGGCCGGCGGATCATTCGGCGGACCTGGGCGAGCCGGCCGGCCGGTGCGCTGTGCGTCCTGCTCGAAGTCGAAGACGGCACCGTCGACATCGACCTCGAACTCACGTCCGAGCTGCGCATCGTGCAGCGCACCGGTCTGAGCCTCGCCGTCGAGATCCCCGTCGATGGCGCCCCGACCCACGAACCCAGCGCCGAACCGCACCGCTACGCCGACGGCCCCGTCGGCAGCTACGACCCCTACGCCGTGGCCGCGATGGCCATCGACACCGACGGCGATGTGCACGTGGCCGACGGCGTCGCGCGCGTGACCGGGCTGTCCCGGCTGCTGCTCGTGCTGACCAGCTCGACCAGCGGCGCCGACTTCTGGTCGGGCAACGGACCGGTGTCCCGCGAAGGACACCGCGACCGCGCGGCACGCAACGCCCAGGCGGCACTGCGGCTCGGGGCCGACCATCTGCTGCACGAGCACGAACGCGACCTGCGTGCCCTGCTCGGCGGCATGGAACTGACGATCGGCGCGCGCCGGGCCGGGACGTTCGACGTGGCCGAGGAGGTGTTGTCCGGCAAGGACGAGCACCTGACGGCGACCGTGATCGTCCAGCTCGGGCGCTACCTGCTGGCCTCGGCGTCCCGGCCCGGCGGCGGACCCCCGCCGACCTTGCAGGGCATCTGGAACTCCGAGCTCAGCCCGCCGTGGTCGTCGAACTACACCCTGAACATCAACATCGAGATGAACTACTGGGGCGCCGAGCCGGCCGGGCTCGGCGCGTGCCACGACCCCCTGTTCCGGCTGATCGAACGGCTGTCGGAGACCGGGGCGCCGGTCGCGCGGCAGCTTTATGACGCGCGCGGCTGGCTGGCCCACCACAACACCGACATGTGGGGCTGGGCGCTGCCGGTCGGGATGGGCCACGGCAGCCCGTCGTGGGCGATCTGGATGATGGGCGGCGTCTGGCTGACCCAGCATCTGTGGGAGCACTTCGAGTTCAATCAGGACATTGAGTTCCTGCGCCAGCGCGCCTGGCCGCTGATGCGCGGCTGTGCGCAGTTCTGCCTGGACTGGCTGGTGGAGGGCCCGGACGGGCTGCTCGACACGATCCCGTCCACCTCGCCGGAGAACCTGTTCCTCTCGCGCGAGGGCACGACCGAATCCCTGTCGGTCTCCACGGCGATGGACACGGCCCTGATCCGGGCGCTGTTCGTCCGCTCTCTGGCGGCGGCGGAGCTGATCGGCATCGAGGATCCGGTGTGCGCCGAGATCAGGGCCGCGCTGCACCGGCTGCGCCCGCCGCGCCTGACCGCCGACGGCCGGCTGCTGGAGTGGGGCGAGGACCACGTCGAGCAGGACCCGCACCACCGGCACGTCTCGCACCTGGTCGGCGTCTACCCGCTGGACCAGACCGATCCGGACCGGACGCCGGAGCTGGCCGAGGCGGCGCGGGCCACGCTGGAGCGCCGCGGGCCCGGAGCGATGGGCTGGTCCTGGTCCTGGAAGATCGCGCTGCGGGCCCGGCTGCGCGACGCATCCGTCGCCCGCGAGCTGCTGCTGGAGGCCACCCGGCCGTTCTCCGGTGATCCGCACCTGCCGGGCCCGGTCACCGGCACGGAGTGGGGCGGGCTGCTGCCCAACCTGTTCAGCACCCACCCGCCGTTCCAGATGGACGGGAACTACGGCCTGATGGCGGCGGTGGTGGAGATGCTGGTGCAGAGCCACGGCGGGGTCATCAGGGTCCTGCCGGCGCTGCCGGACCAGTGGCCCGACGGCATGTGCCGCGGCGTCCGCTGTCGGGGCGGACTGGCTGTGGACCTCGCGTGGAGCGACGGTCGGCTCACCGCGTTGACGGTGCACCGGCTGCACGGCGCCGACGGTCCGGTTCAGCTCGAATACCGAGGCCGGCGAAGCGAAATCCAGCTGGCCCGTGGTTCCTCGGTGGATCTCGGTGCCTTGATGGACCTCGGTGCAGGCCACGTCGGTCGACTGCCTCAGCACACAGATTCTTGAGATTGGACAAACGACTGTCATGGCAGGACCGGCGAATCAGCCCCTTCATTCCTCGCGGCGCAGCATTCTGGCAGCCGGATCGACGCTGCTGGCCAGCATCGCCGCGGACCTCACCTTCCCCGGCGTCGGCTTCGCCGCCGAGCCGGCGGGTGCGGCCGGCCGGCCCTCGACGCCGGGCGAACTGGCGTTGTACCGGCCGGTCGAGGTCTCCTCGACGGACTACGCCGCCACCCCCGCGGAGTTCGCGGTCGACAAGGTGACCCGGGCCGGGGTCAGGGGCACCGGATGGCGGGCCGCCGACGGCGATCCGCAGTGGATATCGGTGGACCTGCAGGCGGTGTGCCAGGTGACTGCCGTCCACCTGACGTTCGAGGCGGCGGCCGGCGATCCGGTGTTCGTCAAGCCGACCTCGGGCAACCCGTGGGACGGGACCACCGGGCAGGAGATCCTGTCCAGCTACGCGGTGGCCTTCACCGTCGAGGTCTCCACGGACAAGAGCTCGTGGACGAGCGTGTATCAGGCCACGTCGGGTACCGGCGGCGCGGTGGCGATCGACCTCGCGGCCCCGGTCGCGGCGCGCTGGGTGCGCCTGACCTCGACCCGGCGCTCCGACGCGAATCCGGTCGGGCTCAACGGTTTCGAGGTGTACGGCACCGCGCCGGGCCCGCGTCCGGCCGTCACCGGATGGACGGACTGGGGCACGCACGACCACCGGCCGCCCGCGCTCACCGTGGCCGCCGACGGCACCGTGCCGCTGGAATCCGGTTGGGTGCTGACGCTGGACGACTGGGCGCCGGCCGGCGGCGACGGGACCGCGTTGTCCCGGCCGACCGTGGACACCGGCGCGTGGCTGCCGGCCACCGTGCCCGGCACCGTCCTGGCCTCCCTGGTCGACCAGGGGCACCTCCCGGACCCTGTCGCAGGGTTCGACAACCTGCACATCCCCGAGGCGCTGTCCCGGCATTCCTGGTGGTACAAGCGCGATTTCGCCCTGCCCCGCGCGCTGGCCGCCGGCCCCGGACGCCGGATCTGGCTGGAGTTCGACGGCGTCAACCACCACGCCGACGTGTTCCTCAACGGGGCGCAGGTCGGCAGCCTCACCTATCCGTTCGCGCGTGCCGCGATCGACGTGACCTCGCACCTGGTTCCCGGTGAGCAGTCGGTCGCGGTGAAGATCACGCCGATGCCGTTCCCCGGCAGCCCCGGCGACAAGGGCCCGGCGGGGCAGTCGTGGGTGGACGCCGGCGCGCCGATGATGAATCAGAACTCGCCGACGTACCTGGCGGCCTCCGGCTGGGACTGGATGCCCGCGGTGCGCGACCGGGTCAGCGGTATCTGGAACCATGTGCGGCTGCGCTCGACCGGGGATGTGGTGATCGGCGACCCGCGCGTCGATACGGCGTTGCCGAAGCTGCCCGATACTTCTGCCGCCGCGGTGACCATTGTGGTGCCGGTCCGCAACGCTGCGTCGAGCGCTGTGAGCGCGACCGTGACAGCGTCCTTCGATGCCGTCAAAGTCACCCAGACCGTCACCGTACCCGCTGGTCAGAGCCTTGATGTGGTCTTCGCGCCGGCGCAGTTCGCGCAGCTGAACCTGAGCAGTCCCAAGCTGTGGTGGCCGAACGGCTACGGCGAGGCGCACCTGAACCACCTGAGTCTGGCCGTCACCGTCGGCGGCCAGACCAGCGACCAGCGCACCACCCGCTTCGGCATCCGGCAGTTCGACTACGAGTACAAGACGCCGCTGGAGTTCGTCGCGACCGGCGATGCCTACACCCAGAGCGTGAACCTCGGCGCACAGCAGGCGCGGTACGTCCGGATCAACTGCCGGACGCGGGCCACCGGATGGGGCTTCTCCATCTGGACGCTGGCCGTCACCGACAGCGCCGCGCCCGGCACCGACCTGGCGCTGCACCAGCCGGTCACGGCCTCGACGCAGGACCCTTCAAACCCGGCGGCGAACGTCACCGACGGCAACGCCGGCACACGCTGGTCCTCGGACTACGCGGACGACCAGTGGATCCAGGTCGACCTCGGTGCCTCGGTGTCCTTCGACCACGTCGCGATCACCTGGGAGCAGGCCTACGCGAGCACGTACTCCGTACAGATCTCCGCCGACGGCTCGACGTGGACCGACGCGGGCAGCGTGGACAACACGGTGATCCCGCTGCCGTTCAACGGGGGAGACGCGAGCCTGGACGTCGAGACGTTCGCCGCGGCTTCCGGCCGCTTCGTGCGGATCAGCTGCGGCGTGCGCCAGACCAGCTGGGGCAACTCGCTGTGGACCCTGTCGGTCATCGACAGCGCCACCCCCGGCACCGATTTGGCGCTGCACCAGCCGGTCACCGCCTCGACGCAGGACCCTTCCAATCCCGCCGCCAATGCCACCGACGGCAACAGCGGCAGCCGCTGGTCCTCGGACTACGCCGACGACCAGTGGATCCAGGTCGACCTCGGAGCCACGCGCGGCTTCGACAAGGTGGCGATCCTGTGGGAGCAGGCGTATCCGAAGACGTACGTGATCCAGGTCTCCGACGACGGCTCGGCCTGGACGGACGTGAAGACGGTCGGCCTGGCCCCGGAGTCGCTGAAGATCAGCGTCAACGGTGTCCGGGTCCTGTGCCGCGGCGGGAACTGGGGCTGGGACGAACTGCTGCGCCGCATGCCCGCCGAGCGCATGGACGCGGCACTGCGCATGCACCGCGACATGAACTTCACGATGGTCCGCAACTGGGTCGCCGCCAGCAACCGTGAGGAGTTCTACGAGGCCTGCGACGCCTTCGGGCTGCTGGTCTGGAACGACTTCCCCAACGCCTGGGGGATGGACCCGCCGGGCCACGGCGCGTTCAACACGCTCGCCGCGGACACCGTCTTGCGCTACCGCATCCACCCGAGCGTGGCCGTCTGGTGCGGCGCCAACGAGGGCAACCCGCCCCAGGCCGTCGACGACGGCATGCGCGCCGCCGTGACCACCGGCGCACCCGGCATCCTGTACCAGAGCAACTCGGCCGGCGGGAACATCACCGGCGGCGGCCCGTACTACTGGGTCGACCCCGCGAGCTACTTCGACCCGGCCACCTACGGCAGCCACAGCTTCGGTTTCCACACCGAAATCGGCATGCCGGTGGTCCCCACCGCCCAGAGCCTGAAGGCCATGGCCGGCGACCAGCCCGCCTGGCCCATCGGCGGACCCTGGTACTACCACGACTGGAGCGAGCACGGGAACCAGGCGCCTTCGGTGTACCAGGGCGCCATCGAGGCCCGGTTGCAGGCCTCCGACACCCTGGAGGACTTCGCCCGCAAAGCCCAGTTCGTCAACTACGAGAACGCCCGCGCGATGTTCGAGGCCTGGAACGCGAACCTGTGGGCGGACGCCAGCGGCCTGATGCTGTGGATGTCGCACCCGGCCTGGCACAGCACGGTGTGGCAGACGTACGACTACGACTTCGACGTCAACGGCATGTACTACGGCGCGCGCACCGGCTGCGAACCGGTCCACGTCCAGGCCGACCCGGTGAACTGGCAGGTCATCGCACTCAACCACACGCCGGGCGCGCTGACCGGGGCAACGGTCTCGGCGCGGCTGTTCACCTTGTCGGGCAGTCAGATCGGGCCGGTGCAGACCAGTACGGTCAACGTCGCCGCGGCGAGCAGTGCGAAGGCCTTCGCCCTGCCGTGGACCGACGCGCTGCCCGACCTGCACCTGCTGCGCCTGACACTGCGAACCGCCTCCGGCGGCACACTGTCGGAGAACACGTACTGGCGCTACCGTGCGCCCTCGGCCATGCAGGCCCTGAACACGATGCCGCGCACGCGCATCACGGCGTCCCTCGGCCGCATCACCGCCACCCCCGATGGCCGCCGCCACGCCACGGCGACCATCGGCAACCACGGCTCGGCTGTCGCGGCCATGGTCCGGCTGTCGCTGCTGAACCGCGCCACTGGCGACCGGATCCTTCCCACGCTCTACGACGACAACTACATATGGCTGCTGCCCGGCGAGACCCGCACGCTCGGCGTCTCCTTCCCGGCCGACGCCCTGCCCTCAGGCGCGCCGGAACTGCATGTGGAGGGGTACAACACGGCTGCGGTCACCGCAGGCTGATGATGGGCAGGTGGCCGCCAGCCGCTAGGGGTGTGGCGGCCACCTGTCGGCGCGGGTCCTGCCGCCACGCCGGAAAATCACTCGCGCTTCAGGACGCTCCGGGTTCGAATCCCGGTGAGTCCACCGAAGTAGTCTCATTCACACCACCGACCAGACGGATGTCCGTCTGGTCGGTGGTTTTCAGCTGAGCTCGACGCGTCCTCAGGACTGCCAGCTTTTTGCCAGCGGGCACTGCGAGGTTGGTTCGGTCGCTGAACTCAAGATGTCCTTCAGTAAGGAGCACCACCGATGAACAGGCTCAGAGTGTTCGCCGCTATCGCCGCCGTGAGCGCCGCCGCCTCGGCGGTCGCCGTCACCGACACCGCCTCCGCCTCCGCGTCCGCCGCCGTCGTCAAGCCGGCCGCGGTCCATGCGAACGGCTGGCTCGGCACCTGCTACCCGTGGCACGACAACAACACCTTCGGAGGCTGGTGCGATGGGAACGGCCCCAGTTCGTATTACGCGTTCGCGGAGTGCCGTGACGGTGCACAGGTCTCCGGCGTGATCCGGTGGGACGGAAACCGGTACGGCTCCTATGCGTACTGCTCGGGGCACGGCGGTCTGTACGACCCGAACAGCTCGTACACCTTCATCTTCCTGCCCAACGGCTGAGGGTCGGGCCGGGGTTCGTTAGCGTCCGGCGGCTCTGATCTTGGACGCCGCGGTTTCGTAGGATCAGCGCCATGCCGCACGAATCGAACGACCAGCTGCTCGGGCGGCATGGCGAGCTCGAGACCCTGGACCGCCTCCTGCGCGAGGTCCGCGAGGGACACAGCCGGGTCCTGACGCTCCGGGGCGAAGCCGGGATCGGCAAGTCCGCCCTACTCGACCACCTGGCCGCCCAGGCGGCGCGCATGCAGGTCGTGCGGGCGTCCGGCATCGAGGCCGAAGCCGGTCGGGTGAGCCCGGCCACGGATCCCCAGCCCCCGCCGTCCCCGCTCAAGCCCGGTACACAGCCGCCAGATGCTCGCTGAACCACTCGGCAGCCAACTCCGCCACCTGCTCCAACGCCCCCGTCTCAGCGAACAGATGCGTGGCGCCGGGGACGACCGCCACCTCGCTGGGCCCGCCCAGCAGCGACGCGGCCTGCCGGTTGAGCGCCAGCACCTGCTCGTCGGCGCCGCCGACGATGAGCAGCGTCGGCGCGGTGACGGCCGCCAGGCGCCGCATGGCCAGGTCCGGGCGGCCGCCGCGGGACACCACGGCCGCGATCGGCGAGTCGGGTTCGGACGCCGCCCACAGGGCCGCGGCCGCGCCGGTGCTCGCGCCGAAGCAGCCGATGCGCAGGTCGCGTGCTTCTGAGCGTTCCTGCAGCCATCCCACGGCCGCGCTCAGGCGGCGGGCCAGCAGCAGGATGTCGAAGACGGTGCGCCGGTAGTGTTCCTCGTCCGGGGTGAGCAGGTCGAACAGCAGGGTGGCGAGTCCGGCGCGGTTGAGCGCGTCGGCGACGAGGCGGTTGCGGGGGCTGTGCCGGCTGCTGCCGCTGCCGTGGGCGAACACCACGACTCCGGTGGGGTCCTCGGGGACGGCCAGCGATCCCGCCAGCGGGACCTGTCCGGCTTGGACCCAGACCTCCGGGTCCGCCACGCGCGGTGCGTCTGCCTTCGTGGCCGCGACGGTGGATCCTCGCGCCGGCCGACGTCCTCCGGTCCTGGCCGCCGCCTCGTTCAGGCAGTCGACGACTTCCTGGTCGGTGGTCTGGGCGAAGTCCTGATACCACTGCCCGATGGCCTGGAACCCGAACGGGGTCGCCACGCACACCAGCTCGTCGGCCGCATCGGCCACCCGCTTGGTCCAGCCGCGCGGGGCGACGGGCACCGCGAGCACGATCCGCTCGGCGCCGTGGGCGCGCGCGACCCGGCACGCGGCGCGCGCCGTGGAGCCGGTGGCCAGGCCGTCGTCGACCACGATCGCGGTGCGTCCGTGCAGGTCGATCCGATCGCGTCCGCGGCGGTAGCGGCGGGCCCGGCGGTGCAGCTCGGCGGATTCGGCGGCCTGGACGACCGCCAGCTCCTGCTGGGTGACCCCGGTGTTGTTCAGCACCTCGTGGTTCAGGACGCGGACACCGTCCTCGCCGATGGCGCCCATGCCGAGCTCGGGCTGGAAGGGCACGCCGAGCTTGCGCACCATGATCACGTCCAGCGGCGCGTCGAGGGCCTCGGCGACCCGGGCGGCCACCGGTACGCCGCCGCGGGGCAGGCCCAGGACCACGACACCGGTGCCGGCCAGCGGCTTCAGGGCGTGGGCCAGCTGCCTTCCGGCGTCGTCACGGTCGGCGAAGTTCATGATCCGGCCTTCTTCCCTGCATTCCTAGACCTTCCCTGCATTCCTAGACGCTCGTCAGCTGGTCGCCGCCGGCGAGTCCGGCGAGCCCGGCCAGCCGGTCGGCCTCGTGCGCGGTGACGAGCGCGTCGTAGCCGTCGGCCTCGGTGACCCGGCGCGGGTGGTCGTGGTCCCGGATCCAGGCCGTCTGGTCGGTGAACATCGCCCGAAGCAGCTCGGCGTATCGGCGCGTCTTGACGACCGCGCCGCCGGCCGTGTCGGGGATGTGATCCGCGTCCTGCTCTTCTCGTCTGCTCCAGTATTCGCGGTGCGGGGCGGCATAGGTTTCGACCAGGTCGAGCTGCGCGCCCGGGAACATATCGGCCACGGCCCGGGCCTGGCTTTCCGAGACCAGCGCGTGCATCCGCACTCTGGTGGGGGTCCAGTTCAGCAGGGTCACGTCGCCGAGCTCGAAGAAGAGCTTCAGGGTCTGCCGGTCGGTGTGCGAGCCCTGACGGAACCCGTGATAGAAGCTGACCCAGCCCCCGCCGTCGTAGCGGACGGCGCAGTCGACCTGCTCTTCTATGGACGATCCGGACCGCACCCCGATCCGCGCCGCCTGCACGCGGCCGGTGCCCAGCCATCCGGCGAACAGGTCGAAGAATTCCACGCCGTGCTCCACGAAGATGCCGCCGCTCAGGGCCCGGTCCCAGAACCAGTGGTCCGGCGGCAGGTCCTCGGCCGAGCCCAGGTTCTCGAAGGAGCCGTGCAGGAACTGCCCCAGCGCCCCGGCGGGCAGCAGGCTCGCGATCGCGGCGAACAGCGGGTCGTAGCGCCGCAGGAAGTCGGTGACCAGCAGCCGGTCGCGGCGGCGGGCCTCGGTGAGCAGCTGTTCGCCGTCCCCGACGGTGACCGCCGGCGGTGGCTCGCAGATCACGTGCTTGCCCGCGGCCAGGGCGCGCATGGCCTGGTCGTGGTGCAGGTAGGGCGGCGTGGCGATGTACACCGCGTCGACGTCGTCGCGCGCCAGCAGGGCGTCGAGGTCCGGGGCCGCGTCGGCCCCGAACTCGTCGCGGGCCCTGGCCATGGCCTGGCCGGACACGTCCGTCACCGCGACCAGGTCCAGGCCCGGCACCTGGACCAGCTGGTGGAGCGCGAACAAGCCGAAACCGCCGCACCCGACCGCTCCGAAGCCGATCTCGCCGCCGTTCCTGCCCGATGCCACCGGGTGGCCGATCGTTCTGTGTCTCATGGTGTTCTCCGCGGGGCCCGAAAAAGAGGCCACACCACCAGTTTCTCTCACTGAGCGGCGGCCGCAGAACGGTATTTGGTCCCGGGGGCGGTACGGCCATTGGACCCGGCGGGTGCCAGAACGGGACCATCGGCCCTGGCCATCCGTCGGCGCCGGACGTGTCCTGGACCTATGGACACACCCCACTACGTCGATGACGTGATGACCTACCCCGTCATCGCCGTGAAGCCCGGGGCCGCCGTGGAGAAGGTCACCGCGCAGCTGACACGCCGGCGGATCGGGGCCGTGCCGGTCGTCGACGCGGCGTTGCGGGTGGTCGGGATCGTCACCGAGTCGGACCTGCTGCGCGCCGGGGAGAACGGGTGGGACACCGCCGGCGACGCCATGTCCTCACCCGCTCTCATCGTCGCGACCGGCACGACCCTGGGCGAGGTGCGCTCGGTACTGGCCGGGAACCACATCGGGCGGCTGCCCGTCGTCGACGGCCGGGGCCGGCTCGTCGGGATCGTCAGCCGCCGGGACCTGCCGGCCGCGGTCCCGGCCGACGACGGCCCGATCCGGCGCGAGGTGATCGACCGGGCCGTCGACATCGGCGCCGAGATCGCTTCGCTGTCCGTGGAGTCGGGGGTGGTGCGGATCCGGGTCCGGCTCACGGACAGCGCCGACCGCGTCGTGCTGGAACACCTGCTGGAGCACGTCGCCGGCGTGACCCGGGTGGAGGTGGGCCTCGACCGCGCCGTCAACGGCTTCGCGCAGGCACCTCGTTCGCGATGGTGAGCGCGTCCGGAGCGATGGGACGATGCGGCACCACCGAGGCTTCCCCGGCCCCGGAACTGGTTGCCATGGTCCTGGTCAGCCACAGACCGGTGAGCACGGCGGTGGCCACGGTGATCCCGCCGGCCACCAGGAACGCGCTGTTGAGGCCGGTCTCGAACGAGCCGCCGCCGGACTGCCGGGCCCGGACGACGGCCCCCAGCACCGCCACGCCGAGTACCGCGCCGATCTGCCGGGTGGTGCTGCTGATGCCTGAGGCGAGGCCGCCTTCCTGCGGGCTGACCGCTTGGATGGCGGCTCCCGTCAGCGGGGACAGGGTCAGGCCGAAGCCGACGCCGACCATCCCCAGCCGCCACCACACGTTCCCGTAGCCGGTGTCGGCATGAACCATGCCGAGCGCCAGCAGCCCCAGGCCCGCCAGGGCCAGGCCGACGGTGACCACGACGCGGAAGCTGTACCGGGCGGCGAGCCGGCCCGCGACCGGGCTGACGATCACCATGGCCAGGGAGACCGGCAGGGTCTGCAAACCCGCGCGCAGGATCGAGCTGCCCTGGACGTTCACGAAGAACTGGGAGAAGAAGAACGACGAGCCCATGAGCGCGAAGCCCACGACGACCATCGCCGTGTTGGACACCGTGAACAGCCGCTGCCGGAACAGCCGCAGCGGCAGGATCGGCGCCGAACGTCGTGCTTCGACGGCGATGAAGGCGGCGAGCAGGATGACCGCGGCGGCGAAGCTGCCCAGGATGACCGGGGACGTCCAGCCGCGCGAGCCGCCCTCGATCAGCCCATAGGTCAGCGTCCCCACGCCCAGAACGGACAGCACCGTGCCGGGGACGTCGATCGCGGGGGCGTTCGGATTGCGGGTCTCTTCAAGGCTGCGCAGGCCGACCAGCAGCAGGACCACGCCGATGGGCACGTTGACCAGGAAGATGGCCGGCCAGCCGAAGGCGTCGATCAGCACGCCGCCGGCCACCGGGCCGGCGGCCAGCCCGATTCCGCTGAACCCGGCCCACAGCCCGATCGCCTTGACGCGCTCCTTCGGCACCGGATAGGCGGCGGCGAGCAGGGCCAGCGAGGCGGGGCTCAGCGCCGCGGCGCCGATGCCCTGCAGGACCCGGCCGCCGATCAACCAGCCGACCGAGGACGCGAGGCTGCACAGCGCCGACGCGGCCGTGAACACCGCCACGCCGGCCAGGTACACGCGCTTGCGGCCGAACCGGTCGGCGAAGACGCCGCCGGACAGCAGCAGCATGGCGACCAGCAGTACGTACGCGTCGACGATCCACTGCAGGCCGGTCAGCTGGGTGTGCAGCCGGCGCTGCATGTCGGGCAGCGCGGCCCCGACGATCGTGTTGTCGAGCAGCACCATGAACTGGCCCAGGCAGGCCACCGTGAGCAGCACGGCCCGGTTCGATCGGCTGCCTGGGACCGGGGGCGGTGAGGCCATGGGGGTTCCTCTCGATCGATGATCACGCACACTGAACGCACTAACGCAGTCTCCGACTGCGTTAGTGACTGTAAGGGCGGCCTCCTGCAAACGCAAGTCCCGACTGCGTTAAGGTGAGCGCATGGAGGAACCCCAGCGAGCCCGGCGCCCCGGCGGACGCGGCGCACGAGTCGGCGCGGCGGTGCACCAGGCCGTCACCGAGCTGATCAGCGAGCGCGGCTACGGCACGTTCTCGGTCGGCGACGTCGCCGCCCGCGCGGGCGTGGCGGACAGCAGCGTCTACCGCCGGTGGGGGAGCCTGGAGGCCCTGCTCGCCGACGTGATGCTGACCTATCTCAACGCGCGCTCGCCGATGCCCGACACCGGCAGCGTGGCCGGCGACCTGCGCGCCTACGCGGCCGCCGTGGCCCGCGAGATCACCGGGCCCGACGGCCTGGCGCTGCTGCGCCTGGCCGTCGCCCTGTCCACCACCGGCGAGCAGGGCCTGCAGGCGCGCGACGCCCTGCGCGACGAGCGCACCCGGCAGTTGCAGGTGATGCTCGATCGCGCCACCGAACGCGACGAGGACGCGCCCGACGCGCTCGGCGTGCTGGACCATGTGCTGGCGCCGATGTACATCCGGGTGCTGTTCGGCATCGGCCCGCTGACCCCGGAGTACGTCGACGGGTTGGTCGATCGATTGTTGTCGGCTCTGTAACTTTCGTACTCTGCGACGCTCCGGCACGGGTCACCGCGTCGAACGCACATCCCCGCCTTGACCGTCTCCTGGGCTGTACCGAGCATCACACGGTGATGCGAGACCAGCTCGACGACCCCCCAGTCCAGGAGAGCCCGATGCGAATACGAGAAAGCCGGTTCCCCCGCTCCCGGACGGTGGCCGCCGCGGCGGCGCTGTTCCTGGGCCTGGCCGCCGGGCCGCTGGCGGCCGGCGCCGGGCCGGCCGCTGCCGCCGGTGCTGGTGCCGGCGCTGCCCCTGCCGCTGCTGCCGCGACCTCGACCGCCACGGTCAGCGTGAGTGCCGGCCAGACCCTCGCCACCGTCCCGTCGACCGCCATCGGCACCAACGGTTCCGTCTACGACGCCGCCCTCACCGATGCCGCGGTTCCGGGACTGCTGAAGAACGCCGGCACCGGCCTGATCCGCTTCCCCGGCGGGACGTCCTCGGACACGTACAACTGGAAGACCAACACCGATGTGAAGTCGGGCCTGGCCCAGTCCGTCGACTTCGACCAGTACGCGACCCTGCTCGGCCAGACCGGCGCCCAGGGCATGATCACTGTCAACTACGGCACCGGCGACGCCGCCGGGGCGACGCAGAGCCCTGCCGAGACCGGCGCGCAGTTCGCCGCGGACTGGGTCCGGTACGCCAACGTGACCCACCACTACGGCATCAAGTACTGGGAGATCGGCAACGAGGTCTACGGCAACGGGACCTACGGCGCCGACTGGGAGCCGGACAACCACTGCGCCGCCGGTTCGACCCCGACCGACTGCGGGCCGGCCGTCTACGCCCAGAACGTCAAGGCCTACATCGCCGCGATGAAGGCCGTCGACCCGACGATCGTCGTCGGCGTGGTGCTGACCGCCCCGGGCAACTGGCCCGACGGCGTCACCAACGGCGGCAGCCCCCAGACCTGGAACCAGACCGTCATGTCGGCGCTGAACGGCCAGATCGGCTTCGCCGACGTGCACTGGTACCCGCAGAACCCGGGCAACGAGAGTGACAGCACCCTGCTGTCCGCAGCGTCGCAGATCCCGACGATGCTCTCCACCCTGCGCTCGGAGCTCGGCCAGTGGGAGGGCTCCTCGACGCTGCCGATCATGGTCACCGAGACCAACTCGGTGAGCTCCAACCCGGGCAAGCAGATCCTGAGCGTCGTCAACGCGCTGTACGTGACGCAGGACTACTTGGGCTGGATCCAGAACGGCGTCTCCAGCGTCGACTGGTGGCAGATCCACAACGGCATCGTGACCGGCACCAACAACAGCTCCTCGCTGTACGGCACCGCCACCTACGGCGACTACGGCATCCTGTCCGACGCCAGCTGCGGCCTGGTCAACGGCTCCCAGGTCTGCGAGCCCGCGGCCGACACGCCGTTCCCGGCCTACTACGGCATGCAGCTGCTGAGCCAGTTCATCCACCCCGGCGACGCCCTGGTCGCGGCCTCCTCCAGCCAGAGCCTGCTCAAGGCCTACTCGGTCAAGGCCGCCGACGGCTCGCTGCGGGTGCTGCTGGTGAACGACGACCCGAGTAACAGCTACACCGTCGGTCTGAACTACAGCGGCTTCACCCCGGCTTCCGGCGCCCCCTCGGTCGCGACCTTGGCCCCGCCCGGCACCGGCATCACCACCGCCGTCGCCGGCTCGGCGTCCTCGCAGACCATCGCGCCCTACAGTGCCGAGGTAGTCACGCTGCAAGCGGGCACCGCGGTCACCCCGCCCACCACCCCGGGCGCCCCGACCGCCTCGAACGTGACGTCCACCGGGGTGACGCTGGGCTGGACCGCCTCCACCAGCGGCACCGGCCTGGCCGGGTACGACGTGGTGTCGGTCAACGGCGGCACCGAGGCCGTGGTCGCCTCTCCGACCACGAACTCCGCGACGCTCACCGGCCTGACGCCGTCCACCGCCTACACCTTCGCGGTGTACGCCCGCGACACCGCGGGGAACCGCTCGGCGCGCTCCGGCACGGTCGCGGTCACCACGAGTGCCGGTTCCACCGGCGGCGGGTCCTGCAAGGTGGCCTATACGCCGAACGTCTGGGGCGGCGGGTTCACCGGCAACGTGACGGTCACGAACACCGGCACGGCGGCCTGGACGTCTTGGACCGTCGGCTTCGCCTTCCCCGGCGACGAGAAGATCACCAGCGCCTGGAACGCCACCGTCACCCAGTCCGGCGCCGCCGTCACGGCGACGAGCATGAGTTACAACGGCGGCGTCGCCCCGGGGGCGAACACCTCCTTCGGGGTCCAGGGCACCTGGAACGCCGGCAGCGCCTCGCCGACGGCGTTCACCGTCAACGGCAGCGCCTGCACGACCGGCTGATCTCGCCACGCTTTCCGCGCCCATGCCGTGAGCACGCGGCATGGGCGCGGTCGCGCCCCCTCTTCCGCTCTGGCTTGCTAACTCCATAGCCAGCCAGTACCCTCCTGGCTATGCAAACCCATAGTCAGCAGCGGACCAGGCTCGCGGTGGCGATCCTGACCGGCTCGGCGTTCCTGGCCAGCCTCGATCTGTTCATCGTGAACGTCGCCTTCGGCGAGATCGGGAAGGACTTCGGAACCTCCTCACTCGGCTCGCTGAGCTGGATCCTCAACGGCTACGCGGTCGTCTACGCCGCGCTGCTGGTCCCCATGGGCCGCCTCACCGACCGCTACGGCCGCAAGGCCGGTTTCGTGGCCGGCATGCTGGTCTTCACGCTGGCCAGCCTGGCCTGCGGACTCGCGCCGGGCCTGTGGTGGCTGGTGGCTTTCCGCATCGTGCAGGCCGCGGGGGCGTCGCTGATGACGCCGGCCTCGCTCGGCCTGCTCCTGGCCACCCTCCCGGCGGAGCGGCGCGCCGCCGGCGCGCGCCTGTGGGCGATGACCGGTGCGGTCGCGGCCGCCTTCGGGCCGGCGGTGGGCGGCGGGCTGGTGCAGATCTCCTGGCAGACCGCGTTCTGGATCAACGTCCCGATCGGCCTGGCGCTGACCTTCGCCGCGGTCCGGGTCGTGCCCGACGTCCGCCACAACGCCGACGCGCCCCGGCCGGACCTGCTCGGCGGGGCGGTCATCGCCGTGGCCATGGGCGCGCTCGTCCTCGGTCTGGTCCAGGGCAACGACTGGGGATGGGGCTCCGGTCCGGTGCTCGCCGCGTGGGCGGTGGCGGTCGTCGGCGTGGCCGCGTTCGTCTGGCTGATCACCCACCACGACGCCCCGGTGATCGATCCCGCGCTGCTGCGCATACCCTCCTTCGCCTGGGCGAACATCGCCCAACTGCTGTTCAACGCGGCGTTCGGCGTCGGTCTGCTCTCGCGCATCCTGTGGTT
Source organism: Catenulispora sp. GP43 (assembly GCF_041260665.1). Taxonomy (NCBI): domain Bacteria; kingdom Bacillati; phylum Actinomycetota; class Actinomycetes; order Catenulisporales; family Catenulisporaceae; genus Catenulispora; species Catenulispora sp. GP43. The sequence continues at coordinate 103,691 of NZ_JBGCCT010000020.1, forward strand.
GCAGGAGCACTGGGGCTACTCCGCGGTCCGCACAGGGCTGGCCGTCGCGGTGGGTCCCGCGCTGGTGCCGGTCACCTCGCTGGCGGCCACCCGGCTCCTGCCGCGCGTGGCGCCGGGACGCCTCATCGCAGTGGGCTGCGTGCTCTTCGCCGCCGGCGGCATCTGGCAGGCCGCGGCCGTGGGGGAACAGCCGGCCTACGCCACTGAGATGCTGGGCCCGTGGATCATCTCCGGCATCGCGGTCGGCCTCGCCCTCCCGCAGCTCACCGCCGCCGCGACGGCGTCCCTGCCGCCGCACCAGGCGGCCACGGGCTCCGGCGTGGTCACGATGGCGCGCCAACTCGGCCTGGTGGTCGGAACCTCGATCATGGTCGGCCTGCTGGGCGACGGCGTGGCGGGACTGGGCCGCTTCCAGCACGTCTGGTACTTCCTGGCGGCCGCGTCGGCGGCTGCCGCGATCGCGGCCCTGGTCATGGACGCCGTCCGACGCACGGCGGCCCGGCCGGCGGGTGGTTCACCGGTGAGCAACGCCGCGAGTCCGATCGGCGAGGCGGCGGTGCGGTGAGGCGGGTGCGGTGAGGCGGGTGCGGTGAGCTGCGGTGCGGTGAGGCAGGGCTCGGACCCGGGGTGCGTCACTTCCGTTACGGCGCGCCGGACGCCGACGCGGCGGTAGCGGCGGCGGGTGCGGGAGCGGGAGCGGGCGCGTGGTCCGCCATGTTGAAGTACCGGACCAGGTCGGACAGCTCGAGGTGGAACGTGCCGTCGTCCTTCTTGACACCGGTGTGCGCGCCCAAGGTGAGCGGGTTCCAACTCGTCGTGTAGCCACGACCGAACACGCCCCACGGATTGCGGACCGTGACGTACTTGATCTCTTTGCCCGATGCCTTGTCCATCTCGCTGTGCACGCCCATGACGGTGTAAGCGTGCGTCGCGGCGATGCCCGGCACGACCTTGATGTCCTCGCCGGCCGAGTGGCCCTCGCCCTGGCTTCCCCAGGTCTTGCTCGACAGCACGATCGTCTCCCCGGCCAGGAACTTCGCCTGGATCTTGTTCCAGACGTGCTCCGCGGTGGCGCTGTACTTGCCCGACTTGAGCGGCTGCTCCAGGTGATCCGCGCAGTAAGTCTGGAGCTTGGTCTTCGCCGCGGCGTCGGTGGCGCACCCCAGGACCAGAGCGATGTCCGTGTAGGCATGAGGGCTCTTCTTCAGAACCGTCTTCCGGTCGGCGTATTTGCGGCTCTGTGTACGGAACGACTTCGCCTGAGCGGCGGTGAGGCCCACTCTGCTCGTCAGCGAGCCCTCGTCCAGGGAGAAGGGGTGGACGAACGCCTCGTCGGTGATCGCGAACGGATTGTGCTCGTCCTGCGTCGACGCCGCGTAGGGTCCGATCTCGTGGCTGCCGGCCTCGACGCCGAGGATGGCCTCCAACGCCTCCTTCGGCCGGCCGCCGCGGCCGATGCCCTCGTAGCCCCGGGCGCGTCCCTTGAAGACCGCGTACGCCTTCTCGATCATCGCCGGCCAGAGGCTCTTGTGCGCGGCGGCGTACACCGGCTTGGTGTCGTTGCCCTTGACGAACAGGCGCATGTCGACGTCGACCCACTCGGGGGCGAAGGTGGCCCGGGTCCCCTTCTGGCCGCCGCTCTTGCGGTGGAACCTGACGTGCACGCCGCCGGCGTCCTGGCGGATCATGCCGTCGATGAAGTGCGGCTGCTGGAGCGCGACCGCCGCGAGCGCCGCCATCAGGTAGCAGTCGCCGATCTGGCCCTGGGCGACGTCGTTCGGCCCGGCCTGGTCGGCGCCCATCGCCGTCTGGGAGAAGTCCCTGGCGGTGGGCTTGGCGTCGACCCGGACCTGGCTGGTCTTGATCCAGTAGACGCTGCCCCTCCGATCGTCGGCGAGGGACACGCCGATCCAGTCCGAATGCGGGGACGGGTCGTCGGGCACCAGGACGACCTGCTTCTCGGTGAACTCGAAGTCCCCCTCCATCGGGGGCTTGAAGGTCCCGTCGCCGATGGGGAACGGGGGCGTCATGTGCGCCTTGCATTTCTCGAGGATCTTGCCGTGCCGGGGGAACTGCGCCGGCATCTTGTGCTGATGTGCGGGCGGCGGCGTGGTCGGCCTGGACGTGGCCGGGGCGCGCTGCACGGCGGGCGCGGGCTGCACGGACGGCGTGGGCTGTAGCCCGGGATTCGCGGCGGCCGTGTCCTGTGCACCAGCGTCCTGCGTGTCCGAGACCGGCGGTGCCGACGCCATGACCCGCGTGGCGTTCGCCTCGGCCTCCCGCTCGAACCGGTCGCCGGGGTCGGAGACACTCAGCCCGGAGCCGTTGTCGGTCCCCGCGACAGACCCCCGGCGCTGCTGGATGACGTGCGTCAGCTCGTGCGCGAGCGTGTGGCTGTCCCCGCCGCCCTCGCCGATGACGATGTGGCTGCCGGAGGTGTACGCCCGGGCGCCGATCTCGGCGGCCGAACTGTGGGCGACGGAATCGGTGTGGAGGCGCACGTCGGAGAAGTCCGCGCCGAGCCGCGCTTCCATGTCGGCGCGGACCGGCGCGGCGAGCGGGGTTCCCGGGGAGCTCAGGACGCCGGGCACCAGTGAACGCTGCACCGGGGCTTCGGCAGGGCCCTGGCCGGACCCGTGGCCGCAGCCGGGCGAGTGGGTGTGTTGATCGGCACCGTTCGCACTGTTCGCACCGCTCGCACCGTTCACCAGGCGGGAGACAGCCGCGTTGCCGATGGCTCGCTGGAGCTGGAACATAGTGCCGGGCGAGTACGCGAGCTGCTTTGACGGCACGGCCTGGGCGTACTCCGCGAGCGACAGACCCAGCTGCGTGATGCCCGGCGTGCTCGCCTGCCGGGCATCGGCGGTCTTGCGACCGCGTGCGGAGTCGCCGCTGTCAGAGTTCCGCTGTCCTTGCTCTTGCGAACGCATGGAAACACTCCGCCCCGTGTGACCCTGGTGCCGGGGTCTGTCGATGGATGTCAGCCGGTTCCAGTCTGGTCGGGGCGCGGCCCCGGCGACCAGGGCGGAACGTCAGTGGCGTACCTGTGGGCGCGGTTTTTGCCCCAACGGCCGTTCGGATGGCGGCGAAAGCCTCACTTCCTGCGCAGTTCGGCGACGGCGAAACCGAGCCGTGGGCTCAGGAACGAGTCGTCGTCGTGGTCGACCCCTGTGACCCCCGCGACGAACGCCATGTCGTACCGGGCGTCGTTGGGGCCGTAGTCCCAGACGAACGGGACGGTGGTGATGTGCGAGGGGAACTGGTTGGTCAGCCAGCCATGGCCGGTGGCCCAGTCGAACTGCTCCTTGAGTACGGCGCCGCTGCCGACCTGGTAGTGGGCGAAGAACGCCGTCAGCCAGCCGTTGACATACGGACCGCCCGACATGTTGTCCACCTTGTAGATCGAGTACCAGAACAGCTCGTCGGGGGTCGCGCCGCCGGCCGTCTCGGCGATCGTCCGCAGCACCGGCAGGAGGTCGGCGAAGTAGCCGCGAAGCCCGCTGAACTCGCCGGCCAGCCGCTCGGCACGATCGTGGAGGCTGCGCCAGTCGGCCGGCGTGCCCTCCAGGCGGATGCGGGGGATGCCGCACAAGGAGTGCCATTCGAAGACGTAGTAAGGGCTGACGACGTCCATGAGCGCGATCAGCAGCGCCGTCTCGTCCTCCAACGTCGAGGTGGAGAAGCGCGGCATGAAGAGCTGCACGGTGCGCTCGGTGATCTTGGCGGCGAGCGGCTCGCGCACCAGGTTGACAGCCCACTGCCAGTCCGACGGCTCGTCGTAGCGCAGGCAGTCGTCGCGGACCACGATGGTCTGCTTCGACCCCGGCGTCTCGGTGAACAGTCCCGCGTAAAGGTCAGGGTTCTGCCGTACATGCTCCGCGACCTCGTGGACGATGAAGTACCACAGCGTGTCGGGACGCAAGCTGACCGCCACATGAGCGGAGAACGCCTGGTGGACCGCCTGGATGGCGAGGCTCACGGTGGGGACCCCATAGGCGGCGGCGTTGCGGGATCCATCGGACCTGCCGGACCCGCCGTGCGCGGGTATCGGCATGTTGACGACGTGCAGCTTGTCGCGGCTGCTGTAGTGGAGCCGGTGCGACCTGCCGAGCACCGCGCCGAGAAAGCCTTCGTTGCTGGTCAGTTCGGTCATGGCCGCGCCGTGGCCACGCACGCCGACGGGGGTATCGATGATGACGGACATGGCGCCATTGTGTTGCCGAAAATGCTTTGCCGTCGCATCGGGGCCCCCGGTACCGTCAACGACATGAGCCGCGCACGAGGCGCCGGCCATCATCCGAGCAGGAGCAGCGTCGTGAACCCCCAGACCCGCGTGTATCGACGGCCGGCGCGACGCGCCGAGGGCCGACGCTATGCCGCGGTGTCCCGACGCGTCTGACCGGCTCACCGGGCGCTCATCGCAGCGCTGTCAGCTTCTTGCTTTGCTTCTCTTCTTTCTTCGCTTGTCCCTTCTTGCCCTTGTAGCTCAGCGGATAGAGCTCCGGCCTACGAAGCCGGGTGCGGTGGTTCGAGTCCACCCTGGGGCACGACGGCACGCTGTCCGCGTGCCGTGGCGAGCGGGTGCCCCGGAGCCGGAGATCCGGGCCTGGCTGTAAACCAGGTGGCTTAGTCCTGAGCAGGTTCGACTCCTGCCACCCGCACAGATGCAGCACCAGTCCAGCGGCCAGGCTTGCCGGCGGGGTGCAGATCGAGTACGTCGAGTGGGACGCCGCGCAGTGGGAGCGTGCGGGAGGCAAGCCGGCCGGACGCTCCACGGGGCCGCCGCGATTTTGGCAACAGGAAACCACGAGCTCCGAGGAGATCTTGGCCGAATTGCCGTTGCCCGTCCCCCGTGGACCCCGATGTACTTGCCATGAGCGTGCCGGGCACCGCTTATCAGGCCAGGAATTCAGGGGGCATCACCATGACCGACATGATCGACGAGCCGCAGGGCGGCGTCCGGGATAGGCACGAGGAGCGCGACGGCCGCGAGAACCGTGAGGACCGTGAGGAGCGCGTCGACCGCGAGAACCGCGAGACCACCGAGATCCCCGCACAGCAGCAGGCCGACCAGCCTCCGCCGCTCATCCCGGCCCCGTACATCCCGCCGCACCGCCTCGGCAGCCTGCCGCCAGTCGCGCCGCCTCCGCCCACCATCGCGCCCCCGCCGACCCCCGCGCCGGCGCACCCGGGCCCGCCGGACGGGCTGATCGCCCTCCCGCAGGTCCCGCTGCAACCGGCGCCGGACTGGTGGCGCGCCGCGGCGGTGGCCCTGCTGAACCTCAGCGGCCTGGGCATCGGCTACGTCCTCATGCGCCGTTGGAGGGCGGCCGTCTGGAGCTGGATCGCCACCGCGATCTTCCTGCTGATCGCCCTGCCGGCCACGGCAGGCGGCGTCCCGATCGCCATCACGGTCATCTACCTCGCGATCCTCGCCGTCACCGCCATCCACGGCGCCGTACGCGGCCTGCGCACGCCGCTGAGCTGGCCGCCGCGCTCGCAGCTCGCGTTCGGCCTGGCCGTCGTGCTCCTCGCGGTGCCCGTCGGCGGCACGGTGCTCTACGACAACGCGCACCAAGAGGCCATCCAGCAGATGCTGCTCAAGCGCCTGACCACCGCCGACGCCGGTCTCGCCACCGCCGAGACCGAGCCCATCGCCACCGCCGAGACGGACTTCGGCCCGGGCCTGGCCGCGTACCGGGACCTGCTCGACAACCACCGCACCTCACGCGCCGGCAAGCTCGTTCCCGGACGCCTCGCCGCGTTCTACCAGAGCGTCAGCGCTCCCTACACCAAGCACGACTACTGCGACGCGATCGAGCCCCTGACCTACCTGCGCAGCCTCCCCTCGGGGACGTTCAGCACCCAAGACCTCGGGAGCCTGGCCGCCTTCCCCGACGACCCGCTCGCGACCTCCCTGTTGCAGTGCGGCACCGGCTACCTCAGCGGCGCCGGCGCCAACCTGACCACCGCGACCCAGGACCTCAACCTGCTGATGTCCACCTTCCCCAACTCCGCGCAGGCCGGGCAGGTCGAACCCGCCGTCTCCAACGCCCTCGGCGCGGCCGCCGGCGGCATCACCGGATCCGACCCGTGCACCGCCACCGACAGCCTCACCCAGCTCAGCACCCAGATCAAGGACCTCACCAGCCCCGTCTCCGGCATCTCCACCGCCCTGCAGAAGGACGCCACCACAGCCCTCGCCGACGTCGAATCCGGCAGCTACAGCTGCGCGGTGTCCAAGTACAAGGGCGGCGACTTCGCCGGCGCCCAGACCGCGATGGACAGCTTCGTCAGCACCTACCCGAACGATCCCAACAAGGCGCTGGCCCAGAAGTACAGCATCGCCGCCCAGATCGCCCAGCAGGACGCCGACGCCGGCAAGGTGACACCCACCCTCACCAACAGCGGAAGCGTCAGCCTCACGGTCTCCAACGACAGCCCCGACCCGATGCAGATCCTCTACACCGGCCCGGCCACCGGCACGATCAACATCGCCGCGTGCTCCGGCTGCAAGACCTACGCCAACGCGACCGACGGACAACAGAACGCCTGTGGCAACAGCAGCATCGACTACCCCAAGACGTCGCTCACGCTGCCGCCCGGCACCACCTTCTTCCTGCAGAAGAGCACCGGCACGAACGTCCAGTCCTACGCCCACAGCGAGAGCTACGACGCCGGCAGCGAATACGACGTCTGCGCCTACGAGACGAGCCTGTTCAGCCTCCCGCCGTATACGTCCCCGATCGCCCCCATAGTCCCCGCCCCGGGGGCCTGAGCGTACGTTCGTCAGCCGGGCACGGTGTACGTGTATCGATCAGCCGTGCTGATCGCGCTGGTGTCGACGTCGGTGGAGACCCGGACGTCGACCGTGAACGCCAGGTTCGGCCGGAGCATCGCACCGCCCGCCGGTGACATTCCCGCTGGTGACGTACCCGCCGGTGACATATAGGAACTCACCGGCGGTGCGATGGCAGTGATCTGCGTGGGGGAGTCCAGCGTGTACGACGCCGCCACGCCGCCGAACGACACGCGGAACGCGCCGGTGAACCGGATGCCGGTGATCGTGACGGCGGTGCCGCCGAGGTAGAGGCCCACGGACGGGCTCACCGAGGTGATCACCGGCACGGGGGAGAAGAACGTGAACCTGTCGGCCGCGGTGGCCGGGCTGGTGCCCGCGGAGTTCGTGACCGTCACGTCGACGGTCCCGTTGGTCTGCGCCCGGGTCACCGCCGTGACCTGGGTGTCGGAGTCCACGGTGAACGAGGAGGCCGCCGTCCCGCCGAAGTAGACCGCGCTGGTGGTGCCCAGGTCGGTGCCGGTGATCGTGACCGAGGTGCCGCCGCTGGACACGCCGCCGGACGGACTCAGGCCGGTGACGGTCGGCGCGGACTCGGCGTAGGTGAACTTGTCGCCCGCTCCGGTGGCGCTGGTGCCGTTGTCATCGGTGACGGTGACGTCGAACGTGCCGTCGGTGTGCGCCGGGGCCACGGCGGTGATCTGCGTGCCGGAGTCGACGGTGAACGAGGCGGCCGGGGTCCCGCCGAAGTCCACGCCGGTGGCGCCGGTGAACAGGCCGCCGGTGATGGTGACCGTCGTGCCGCCGGCCTCAGGGCCCTGCGCGGGACTGACCGCGGACACCGACGCGGCGGGCGCGACCCGGACGAACCCGACCGCGCCCGGGACCCCGAGCCCGGTCGTGAGTGTGGAGGTGACCGCCCCGGTGGCGATATCGATCACGGACAGGCCGTGCCCGCCGTTGGCGGAGTACAGCGTGGTCCCGTCGGGGGTGAACGCCATTTCGCCGCACTCGTCCGGCAAAGTGGCGGTGATGGACCGGCTTGCCAGGTCGATGACGGCGACGTCCTTTCCGGTGATGCAGTTGTAGGCGGTGGTGCCGGCCGGGTTCAGGACGCCGTCGTCGGCGACGCCCCCGACGGGGAGCGTGGCCGAGACGGTGCCGCCGGCGGTGTCGATCACGTCGAGGGCGTCGGTGTCCCACCGGGCGATGTAGAGCGTCGACCCGTCCGGGCTGACGGTCAGCCCCTCGGGATTGCCCGACAGGGGGATGGTGCGGGTCACCGCGCCGGTCGCGCTGTCGATCGCGTCGACGCCGGGGGGCGGCCCGTCGTCGTTGTACAGGGCGTAGACCGTGGAGCCGTCGCCGGTGAACGCGATGCTGCCCAGGCCCGGGGCCGTGCCGGCCGTCATCGTGACCGTCGCCGAGGCGGTGTCGATCACCGAGATGCCGCCGCCGTAGCAGCCGACCCACACCTGGGTGCCGTCCGGCTTCATCGCCTCGGAAAAGGGGCTGGCGCAGACCGGGACGGTGTGTGTGACCGTGCTGCTCGCCGCGTCGATCACCGAGACGGTGTCGCTGTTGTAGTTCAGGACGTAGGCCGTGCCCCCGTCCGGGCTAACGACGATTTTGTACGGATAGGCTCCTACCGGGATCGTGCCGACGACGGTCTTGGCGGCCGGGTCCATCACGCGCACCGAGTCGCCCGCGGAGTCCACCACGTACGCCAGGGTGCGCACTGTGGCCGCGTGTGCGGGCGGTGCCGCTGCCGCACCGGCCACCCCGGCGAAGGCCAGGGCGAAGGCGGCGAAAGTGGTGAAGGCGGCGACGCCGGACGCCGATCGCCGCCGGACCTTCCTGAGCTCGGGTAGCACTGGGTGTTCCCCTCCCGAAAGCCACTGAATCAGAGCACGAATACACTCGATCACACTCCAGGTGTACCGCGGCCGAGGCTGCCTGTCGTGGCGGGGGAACACGTAACGCGACGAGACCCGAACTACCCGTGCCGTGCCATCGCGTCCTGCACCGCCGCCTTGGCGGCCGGCACCGAACTCGTCAAGCGGCGGTCCAACGCCGGGAACCAGGCATCGTCCTCGTCGGGCCCCGGGCCCGGCCCCAGCCGCGGCACCACGAACTCCAACGCGCGGTAGGCCTGCAGGAAATCCGGTATATGAGCCTCGCTCCGGCACGCCAGCCGGCTCCATATGTCCAGCGCCGTCATCGCCGGCCGCAGAGCCTCCTCCCAGCGTCCCGCCTCCACCAGGATCAATACCGCCTCATTGAGCGGACCACCCGCGCGCCACTCCGTATCCGGATCCAGCGGATCGAGCCGGTTCCACATCTTCAAAGCACCGCCCAGCTCGGCCATGAACGCCGGCCACGCGCCAAGCCGGTGCTGCCAGACCGCGAGCCGGAGCTTGTACCCCATCAGGCGGCCCTCGATGCCGCCCGTGTCATTCCCGGCATCGAACCCCATCCGATGCCGGTGCTCGCCGATGGCGATGGTCTGCTCCATCGTCTGGCACGCCTCAGCGGTACGCCCCAGATCCTCCAGGATGCCGGCCATGTTCAACAGGGAACTCATCAACATCGGCTCATAAGCGCGCGGATCGCGCCGAGCCAGTCGGCGCTGGGCCTCTACGGAGGCCTCGATCACGTGCAGCGCCTCATCGAGCCGGCCGGTGGCTTGCAGCAGCAGCGCGAGATTGGAGCGCCATACGCCGAGCGGCAACTCCTGATCCGCCAACGGACCGCTCATCTGTTCCCAGGCCGCCACCGCCCGGCCCATGAGGCGCACGGCCTCGTCCAGGCGGTTCATGTCCCACAAAGTCTGAGCCAGACTCTCCAGGTTCAGGGCGAGCGACGGCGGCATGTGCAGTTCTGAGGCGCCGACTCGCTCCACCACCGCCAGGGCCTGCCCGAGATACCGCAACGCCTCCTCGTGCATCCCCAGATCCATCTGGTCACGCATCAGCAGACACAGCGCGCTCGCCAGCCGGTGGTCGTCACCGAGATCGGTCCCGTCCACCTCCTGCCAGGTTTCCACCAGCTCCTGCGCTGCCGCCAAAGACTCCTGCGGACGGCCCGCAGCGTGCAGCGAGGACATCAGCAAAGACAGCGCGACGTCGAGCATGCCGCGGGCAGAACTGAACAAGGGGTTGGTGGGCATTGTATTGGGCATCGCACCGGGCATCGCAGTGCCTTGCAGCGACCGCCGGGCGATCGCCACCGAGTCCTGAGCAAGCCGCACCGCGACATCACTCAAACCGCCGGCCGCTTCGCGAAGGGCATCACTCAGCGCGATCAGTACCGGAAAATCGAAACTGGTCTCCGCCAGTGCGTCGCCGAGGGCATCCCGGATGCCGGCGGCTCGAGCCGTCAGGCCCGTCTGATGATGCGCGGCGACGGCGCGGGCGAGCACCGTCACCAGGCGTACCTGCTGATCGGCGGCACCCTGCGCCAACAAGGCCGCCAACGGAAACGACACCCCGAGATCAAGGACAGCGAGCGAAGCAAGATACTCACCCACTCGATCAGGTTGGAGAGGTCCCCAAAACTGATCGGGACCAGGCGGATAGAGGGCGCGCAGCCACACCGCGACAGCCGGCCCCTGGGCAGCGGCCAGCTCCGGAAGCACGCTGATGGCCGCGAGAGCCTCAGTCTCGTTCGCCGCGCCACACAACGTCGCAACCGCCACAGCCCGCAGCACCAGCGTCGGATCCAACGCCCCCAGACGCTCCGCAGACCGCATCCAGTACCGCTGCTCATGCCGAAGCAGAGTCGCCTCCGCCGGTTCTTGGGGCGCGGCACGCACCGGCGCGGTGCCGTGCTGGAGCAGAGTATTGAGAGCGGCCATCTGCACCGCGAGTACCGACTCAAGGCCTGCGCTGGCCAGGTGCCAAGGCACGCCCAAAGAAGCAGCCAACGCCGGCCATCCGGCCGCCGGACGACCGGGAAGACCCGGCAAGCCCTCCAAGAGACCCGCAAGATCCCTTATCGCGTCCGAGAACAACGCGTCGCGAGCCTGACCCGGGCCGTCCATCGGGACCAACGGCGCGAGCGCCGTCGTCGGCACGCGGGCCAGGATCTCATCGGACTGCGACGTGCCGAAACCGCTGCTCTGCCAGGGGCCTGCGGCGCGGGCGAGAAGCAGCAGCCGGGTGCGGTGCCGGCCGTCCCGGCGCCGTCTCGATGACGTGGCCTGCGGTCAGGACCAGGCGCGGCGCGATGAGATAGCCCGATCCGAACCCGATGCCGTCATCCTCATAAACCCGGATCTGTACTCGCCGGTCGAACTCCACCCGGCACCTTCCCCCTCAGCCCGAATTTTCGCGGTACTTGGCCTGCGCGGTGTCCCGACTACGCCGTGTCCCGATCACGGACATCGATCGGGGCGAGATCGGCGCCGTGTGCTTCGAGTTGTACCGTGACTTTGTGCGTGGCTTTGTTCGCCTCCTCGGCCTTGCCGCCCACGCTGACCACCGCGAACCGCAGCCCCGCGTCCCCGCCGTGGGTGCGGGTCAGTTCGAGGCCTAGCTCCAGCGTGATCCCGCCGAGCGTGAAGTGCACACCGCTGTCTCCCTCAACCGCGACCCGCCGCTGTGCCTCGGCCACCTGCCTGCGCAGAAGCGTGATCGCATCGGCCAGATCGAGCCAGTCTTCCCCGCCGCCGTCGCCCACGGACCCTCCAAGATCGTCTTCCCCCGGCCGACCCGCGACCGTTCGCAGCATGCTACCGATCGGACACGGCGGCTCAGTCGGCCCGCTTCAGCCACGGTGCGAGCCACTGCTTCATCCACGACGGGGCGCGCATGTGGTCGTGGGCGCACTGCTCGGCCCACAGCGCGGCGTGCTCGGGGTCCAGGGTGAGGACGATGCCGTCGGCGGCCAGCAGGACGTCGGCGACGCGGATCGCGGTCGCGGTATTGGAGATCTCGAAGGTGCGGTAGCGGATCAGGTCGATGACCAGGTGCACGGCGCGGTCCAGCGGATCGGGGTACTCCAGCTCCCAGGCCCGGGTGCGGGGCGACCACACCACCCCGTACGCGACGGACAGCGCGACCGGGAGGATCGCGGGGTCGCGCGGTCTCCCGTCGCCGCCGCAGACCTGGTTCACGCGGCAGATCTGCTCGGGCGTGAGCCGGAAGGTCACGGCGTCACGACCAGGTCGCCTCGGCCTCGGCGATCGCCTGGTACGCCTCGCCGTTGCGCTCGCCGGAGTCCGCCAGCAGGTCCTCGAACAGCGCGTCGGGCATCGGCTCGGCGCCCAGGAGCGGATCCGGGTCGGGCAGACGGCGCACAGCAGCTTCGGCCATGACGACCACGGTAGCGAAGCGGGAGGCGGCTGTCCCGGGATCGGGGGTGGGATGTTCGGGAAGCGGGGCCCTGCGTCGAAGGTGCCGACGGGGCTTGCGCGACTCAGTCGAGCGGGTCGGGCCATTCGTTGGCGGGCAGCAGTTCGCGCAGCGTCGCCGTCCGCCGGCGTCCAAGGATCACCTCGGTGTCGATGTTGTCCCAGTCGATCTGGCGAATGAATTCCCTGCACCGGCCGCAGGGTGGCAGGACGAACCAGACGCCGTCCTCGTCGCGCCAGACGGCGACGATCCGTGCGATGCGGTACTCGCGGGCCGTGACCATGGCGCTGATGGCGGCGTGTTCGGCGCAGAAGCCGGTTCCGGATCCGGTGTCGATGCAGACGCCCGCGTAGGTGTTCCCGTCTTCGGTGAGCAATGCGGCGCCCACGTCGCCGAACAGGCGGTCGCCCACTTTGTGCGGATGGACGACGGCCTGGGCGGCGGCGATGAGTTCGTCGTTCGACACGGTGATCATGCGACGGAAGGTACCGGTGCCGGCTTGCCGGGGCCAGCCGATTTGCACGGTCCGATTTGCACAGTGGCGATAACGTTGTCTACAGGCTTCTGAGATCATTCTGTAACAATGAAGAGGGTTGACCTGGCTCCGCAAAGCTCTAACGTTGCCCACGCGGATAACGTTATCTCGCCTCTCTCCGAAGGTCCGCCCACAGTGCCCGGCACAGCTCTGCAGGGCACTGCCACCCGAAAGGTCACTCCGCAGTGACAAGTCATCCCCGCTCCAGCCGGCGCCTCGCCGGCTTGCTGGCCGCCGTGCTCACGGCCGCCGGCCTCGTCGCGGTCCAGAGTGCGCCGCCGGCCGACGCGCACGCCTCCGCCGACGCACACACCTCAGCCGACGCGCACACCTCCGCCGACGACCCCACCCCGGCCCAGGCCCTGAGCACCGTCGCGCGCTTCCAGGGCGTCTGGAACTCCCCGCCCACCTCCCTGGCCACCGGCGAGACCGTCGACGCCCCGCTGCTCGGCAACGGCGACGTCGGCGTCGCGGTCGGCGGATCGATCGACGATCAGACCTTTTACCTGGGCAAGAACGACTTCTTCTCCACCGCGACCAACGGCATCGAGCCGCTGGGCCGGATCGTCCTGGCGGTGCCCGGTATGGCCGGTTCGAGCTACCACGTCGTGCAGAACATCGCGCAGGCCCAGGTCGAGGGCACCTACACGCTCGGCGCGAGCACGCTGGCGTCGACCAGCTGGATCTCGGCCGACGAGAACCTCTTCGTCACCACGCTTCGCCTGTCCGGGACCAGCACGCAGGCCGCGACCGTCACGCTCCAGGACGGCCAGGGCAAGACGCCGACCACCTCGAGCCGCGGCGCCGTGCTCGACGCCGATGTCCAGGCCGGCACCACGCCCGCGACCGGCAACCCGCAGGCCCGGGTGGCGACCACTGTCCTGGGCGGGCGCGCCGGTATATCGGGCAACCAGATCAGCCTGACCCTGAAGCCGGGCGTGACCTACACCCTGGCGGCGGCGATCCAGAGCAGCCACGACACCGCCGCGTATCAGACCGCTGCCGATTCGATGGCCTCCTCGCTGACGCCCGGCTCGCTGGCGAAGGTCCGCGCGGCCAGCCAGGCCTGGTGGCGGACGTACTGGTCCCAGTCGTTCGTCCAGATCCCCGACCAGGCGGTGGAGAAGAGCTGGTACGGCTCGCTCTACCTGCTCGGCTCCGTGTCCCGGGCCGGCAAGTACGCGCCCGGGCTCTGGGGGAACTGGATCACCGGCGAGATGAACTGGAACGGCGACTACCACGCCAACTACAACTACGAGGCGGCGTTCTACTCCGCGCTGTCCACCAACCACATCGCCCAGATGGGGTCCTATGACGCCCCGGTGCTGGCCTGGATGCCCAACGGGGAGGCGAAGGCGGCCGCGAACGGGTTCAAGGGCGTGCTCTACCCGGTGGGGATCTCGCCCAACGGCACCAGCGCCGTGGACGATCTCTACAACCAGAAGTCCGACGCCGTGAACCTGGCCAGCGACATGGTCATGGAGTACGAGTACTCGCACAGCGCCGCCTACGCGCAGAAGGTCCTGCCCTACCTCGAGCAGGTCGGCCTGTTCTGGCAGAACTACCTCACCTGGGACGCGGCGACCGGGACCTACCAGATCGAGAATGACGCGCCGCAGGAGGGCGACCCCTACCCGCAGACCAACAGCATCCTGTCCCTGGGCCTGGTCCACCTGCTGTTCCAGGGGCTGATCGATATGAGCTCGTCGCTGAAGGTGAACGCCTCGCTCATCCCCACCTGGCAGAACATCGACAGCAAACTCGCCCCGCTGCCGACCATGACCAGGAACGGGCAGACCGTGTTCAGCGAGGCCTCGCAGGGCGCGGGCTGGGTCAGCGACGGCAACGACATCGCGATCCAGGCGGTCTACCCCGGTATGCAGGTGGGCCTGGACAGCTCGGCCGACCTGCTCCAGACCGCGCGGAACACCGTCACCCAGCTCGACAACTGGAACAGCGACAACTCCCCGGCGACGCTCTACGCCGCCGCGGCCATGGTCGGATACAACCCCAGCACCCTGATGGACGAGCTGCACGACGAGGCGACCAACCAGTCGTACCCGAACATGTCCGTGCACCACTACGGCGGCGGCGTCGAGAACCTCAACGTCACCACCTCCGGGCTCGACGAGATGCTGCTCCAGTCCTTCCAGAAGGACGTGAAGGTCTTCCCGGACTGGCCGGCCGGGTCGAACGCGAAGTTCGGCGACCTGCTCGCCTACGGCGACTTCCTGGTCTCCAGCAGCATCAAGGGCGACTCCGTCCAGTACATCCAGGCCACCAGCCAGGCCGGCGGCGACTTCACCTTCACCAACCCCTGGGCCGGCCACGCCGTCGCCTACTACGCGGACGGCGCCTACCGGGGCACCGTCTCCGGCACCAAGATCACCCTGCCCACCGCGGCCGGCGAGACGATCGACCTCGCCCCGGCCGGCACCGCGCTCGCCACGATCCGCACCGAGCTGGCCCAGCCGGCCCAGAGCTCGACCGCCGCTTCGTTCAGCACCGGCTTCGAGGCCGGTCAGCCCCAGCCGACCTGGACCGACACGGTCGACACCGTCGACGCGAAGGGCGGCGGCGACAACGATGTCAGCGGCCTGTGCTGCGGACTGGCCGGGCCGCAGGCCGGCGTGCGCACCGGCGAGCAGGCGCACAGCGGGACCGCCGCGTTGATGTATTCGGGTTCTGCGAACGGTGGTGCGTACGCGCATGCGTACTTGCAGGTGTACGCCTTCAACGGGTCGCCTCTGACCGTCGGGAAGGACACGACCCTGAGCTACTGGATCTTTCCGCAGTCCAACGCCACCACGCCATGGGTGCCGGCGGGCTCGGACGACAGCTCGTGCGTCGCGGCGGACCTGATCTTCACCGACGGCAGCGACCTGCGCGACACGGCGGCCACCGACCAGTCGGGCAACGGCATCCATCCGGCCGACCAGTGCGGCCACCTGACGCTCGACGCCTGGAACCACGTCACCGTGAACCTGGGCGCGGTCAAGGCGGGGGCGGGGATCAGCAAGATCCTGCTCGGCTACGACCAGCCGGGGGCGAGCGGGGGGTACCGGGGGTACGTCGACGACCTCAGTATCGGCTGAGGTCGGGGGCGGGCGGCCCGGCAGGCTGGTTGACCGGCCTGCCGGGCCACCAGCCTGCCGGGCGGTGAGGCCTGCCGAGCCAAGCACCCAGGATCGTCACTCGTCCGCTGTCATTCTCGGTCCGGTAGACCGCCGTGGTCGGGACGCGGTCCAGTACGATGTTGTAGTTCGGGCCGAGTACCAGGGGGTATGGGATCACCCCGGGTGGTGGTGTCGCTGGACCGAACGGCGCAGCGCCGGCCGCAGTTCTCGTGGTCGGCTACAGCCCGCCTTCCGACGGCGCGCGCCCACCGCCGGTCACCGGCCACGTGAGAAGCGGGCTTCTCAGCATCGCGGCATGCCTCGCGATCTCAGCCGCATCATGCTCGGCCAGGGTCAGGAGTCCGTACCGGAGCTTGACCGGTCCGTTCTGCACCTGCGGGAAGTTGGTGTCCCAGTAGTTGTTCGCGATCCAGCTCAGCAGCAGCGGATCCCGGTCGCGGGGGACGGCGTCCGGCGGCGGGCCGAAGTGGAAGCCGCCGAACTGGACCAGCGGGGCGTCGGGGGTGAGCAGTGCGACGGCGCCGTGGTCGTCCCACATGGCGGCCGAGGACTGCGCCGTCACCCAGCCGCGCGAGGCGCCGGGCAGTTGCTCGTCGTCGAGCAGGACGCTCTGGCCGGCCGTGTCGAAGGCGGCGTGCCATCCCGCGTCCAGGGCCAGGGGGAGCGCGAGGTAGATCCCGGTGGGGGAGGTGTCGCCGGCGAGGTCGACCGCGATGTCGATGTGGATGACCGGGTCGGTGGCGTCGAAGCCGATGCGCTGGATCAGGCTCCTGGTTCCCGGGGCGGCGAAGCGGCGGATGAGGGTCACCCGGCCCGGCCGTTCTTCGACCGAGCAGTCCACCACCCGCTCCGCGGGCGCGTGGCGCGGTGTCCACGCCTGCCAGCACGACTCGTCGAGCATCTCGCGGTCCAGGTTCCGCTGGTAGAACGCGCGCCGGCCGCCCTCGACGAGCTCGTCGGGCTGTTCGCGGACGAAGGACAGCAGGTCCGTGCCGGGCCTGGGGCGCAGCACTTCGCGGCCGGTCGCCCGGTCGACCAGGGAGGTGATCCGGCCGGAGGCCGGGTCGTAGGTCAGGTGGTGGAACGGCGACTCGATGTGCGCGGTGGCCGCCACGCGATCGACGGCGGTGGCGAAGTTGAGCTCGCGGGCCGCCTTCTCATGCCGCACGACCGAGTGCGTGGGCTGATGGGCGAAGACCGGCTCGGGCAGGTCTTCGAGCCCGACGACCCGCCAGCTGCGCGGTGCCAGATCGACCGTTCCGAACCGGCGCCGCGCCTCGTCCGGCTCCGGCGTCCGCCACGGCCGGTTCTCGTAAGCCATCCGGCTGGCCCGGTACGTCCGCTCGGTGGCGGGCGTCGTCGCGGTGAACCAGGGTTCGGGCAGGTCAAGGGCCGTGGTGCGAGGGTGCTCGGTGGGGTTGACCAGCAGCACGCCGCTGATGCCCTTGTCCGCGACCGGGTTCCCGGCCAGCTGTTCCAGCGAGTCCAACACCGCGAACGCCGCCAGCTCGTGCCCTTCGTGCGCGCCGGCCAGTTTCATCGTCTCGATGCCCTGGGCCTGCGGATTGCCCGGATCGCTGTTCCAGTGGCTCCACGTGTGCTCGTCGAACAGATCCACGTGCTCGGCGGCTTCAGCGAGCAGAGCCGGGTCGGCGCCCAACACCTCGGCGGCGGCGAGCAGCGGCTTGGACTGCTGGTTCACCGCCGTCGCGGCCGGGGAGGCGCCTACCCCGAAGCTCCAATAGTCGGTCCAGTCGCCCCGCAGCGTCGGGACCTCTTCGGCCGGGACGCGCAGAACTCGTTCCCGGAGATCGTCGAAGGTCGCGTACCGGATGCGGGGTCCGTGCCCGCCTTCGTTCCACCGGCGTATCAGGTCGGGCAGGAACGGGTTCGGCGGCGCGTTGTCCCACATGACCGGGGAGCAGGTGGACGTCAGGTACACGAACGGCAGCCGGTAGCCGTCGCGGGTCAGCCGGTCCTGGAAGGCGGCCCAGCCCTCGGCCATCCGTTCCACCGAGTCGTCCCAGGCGTTCAGGAGCTGGTCGAACATCGTGTAGTGGCTTCCGTTGAACACCCGCAGCGTCCGCCCCGACGGCGCCCGCCACCGGAACAGCCCGGGCCTGGGCGTCACCGGCGCGCCGAGATGCCGGTTGACGGCCGTGACGAACAGGTCGACGCCGGCGTCCAGCAACTCGTCGGCGATCGGCCAGGGGACGCCGTTCACGTCGTGCTGGCACGCGACCTCGATCCGGCGGCCGACCGCGTCCTCCAGCTCCCGCTTGCCGGCCAGCAGCCGGCGCAGGCCCGGCCGGTCGATGGTGGCGCTGACGTGCCAGCGCAGCGCGGACAGCCCGATCCGGCCCTGGTCGCACAGGTCCTTGAACCGGACGGTCTGCTCGGCCGGGGCGTCTGCCAGCCAGCGGCGCACCGGCTCGGCGGCCTCGCAGGTCCACTTCGGCCGGTGGTCCTCCGGCAGGTCGGCGGTCTGCTCGAGCCAGTCCATGGCCTGCGTGATGTATTCGGACTGCAGGCGCCACAGGATCGGCTGGGAGTGCGTGTATCCGACGTCGAGGTGGCTGTGGTGCAGAACGAGGATCTCCTCGATGCCGGGTACGGCGTCGGTCACTTGGTGGCTCCTGTGGTCAGACCGGCGATGAACTGCTTCTGCAGGGCGAGGTAGCCGGCGACCGGGATGATCGCGGCCAGGAACATCACGCCGAACAGCTGCGCGTAGTTGGTGGAGTACTGGCCCAGCGACAGATACAGACCCGTGGTGATGGTCTGGCCGCGCAGCGGGCCGAGGATGAACTGCGGGTTCATGAAGTCGTTCCAGATCCACAGGGACAGGAAGATCGCGACGGTCGCGGTGGCCGGGCGCATCAGCGGCATGATGATCCGCCACCAGATCCGCAGCATCCCGGCGCCGTCCAGGGCGGCCGCCTCGACGATCTCGCCCGGGACGGCCCGCAGGAACCCGGAGTACACGAACACCGCGAACGACAGGTACCCGCCGCCGACGTTGGACAGGATCAGGCCCGGATAGGTGTGGTCCAGGTGCAGGATCGTCAGGATCCTGATGGTGGGCAGCAGTACCACCGCCGGCGGGATCATCAGCCCGGCGGCGAACGCGGCCAGCACGACGCGGCGGAACACCGCCGAGCGCCGGGTCAGCCAGAAGCTGAACGCCGAGCCGAGCGGGACCACCAGCAGCACCGAAGCCAGGACGGTGACCGCCGAGTTGGTCAGCCCGATCTGGATGATCTTGTCCGAGCGGCCCAGCGCGTCGGTGATGTTGTGCAGCGTCGGCGGCGCGGGAGGCGCCGACGGGTTGCGCACGATCTGGTCCTGGGACTTGAAGGCGTTGATGATCGTCAGGTACAGGGGGCTGACGAAGGCCAGCGTCAGCAGCCCGGCCGCGGTCAGGTGACCCCGGGAGGCCCACGCCCGGCGGCGGGCCGGTGCCGCGGCGGGGGAGCGGGAAGGGCCGGCGGGGTCGGCGGGGTCGGCGGGCCCTGTGGTCCGCGACCGGGCGGCCGCGGTCGACGAGGTCGGAGTCAGGGCGGTCACAGGTCCACCTCTCGGCGTCGGAGCAGCCCGGTCACCGTCAGCGCGATGGCCGCCGACACCACCAGCAGCAGCATGGCCACCGCCGAGGCGTAGCCGAACCGGTCGTCGGTGAAGGCCAGGTTGATGATGTACAGCGCGGTGGACTGCGTGGAGTTCGCAGGTCCGCCGGAGGTCAGGGCGGCGATGATGTCGTACAGCTTCAGGGTCGTGATCAGGGAGATGGTCACGCTGATCGTGGTCCCCGGCGCGACCATCGGCAGGGTGATGCGCCGGAAGCGTGCCCAGCGCCCCGCGCCGTCGACGGTCGCGGCCTGGTACAGCTCGACCGGCACCGACTGCAGCGCGGCCAGGTGCACGACCGTGGTGAACCCGGTCAGCACCCAGGCGGCGACCAGCCCGACGGAGAACATCGCCAGGTGCGGGCTGCCCAGCCAGGTGACCGGCCTGCCGATGAGCCCGGTGCTGAGCAGCAGGTGGTTCAGGACGCCGTCCTGGGCCAGGATGTAGCGCCAGACGAAGCCGACGATGACCCCGGAGAGCACCTGCGGCAGGAAGGCCACGGTGCGCATCACCCGGTAGCTCAGCGAGGTCTTGTTCAGCAGCAGCGCGAACCCGATCCCGGCGGCGTTCGCCACGGCGGTCACCGCCAGGGCGGTGACCAGGGTGAAGGTGAGGCTGGACTTCAGGGCGTCGTCGTGCAGCATGTCCGTGTAGTTGGACACCCCGACGAACCGGGCGTGCGCCAGCAGCGGGTTCTCGTCGGTCAGGCTCTTCCACGCGCTCATGAGCACCGGGGTGACGATGAACAGCGCGTACAGGGCCAGGGCCAGCACGGCGATCGCGCCCAGGGCGCTCTCGCCGCGCTGACGGCGTACTCGGCCGGTCATGCCGCTCACCTGGTCGCCGCGTTCCAGGCGGAGTCGAGCTTGGCCATCTGGCCGGCGACGTCGTCGGAGCTGAACAGGGCCTGGCTGGCCGCGTAGTAGGCGTCGTTCAGGCCCGAGGGCATGGCGTCGTCGTTGGACGCCCACCCGATCGAGGACACCTTCGTGTTCTGGTCCGTCACGTAGGCGTAGGAGTCCTTGAACACCTGGGAGACGGTCACGTTGTAGTCGGCCAGGGTCTTGCCCTTGAGCATCGGGAACGCGCCGTCGCCCTCGATCAGGGCCTTGTAGTTCGCCGGGTCCAGCGACCAGGCCTCGGCGAACGCGGTCGCCTTGTCCGGGGCGGGGGTCTTGGCGCTGATCGCCATCGAGCCGCCGACCGCGAACGGCACGACCAGCGAGCCGTCGTCGGTGGGCGTCATGAACGCGCCGAAGTCGTCGGCGTGGTCCTTGGGGACGGAGCCCAGGAACCAGCTGCCCATCATGTACATCGCGGCCTTGCCGGAGGTGAAGTTGGTGATCGAGTCCGCATACTTCACCCCGAGCGCGCCGTCCTCGAAGTACCCGTTCTTGGCCATGGTGCGGTACTTGGCGACCGCGGTCTCGACGTTGGCGTCGGTGAACTTGACCTTGCCGGCGTAGCGCTCCTGCAGCCAGTTCGGGTCCTTGCCCAGCACGTCGGCGGACAGGATCCCGGTCAGCGGCATCGAGGCGGAGAACGGGTCGCCGCCGCCGAGCTCGATCGGGGTGATGCCGGCCTTCTTCAGCGCGGCGCAGTCGGCCATGAAGTCCGCCCAGGTCTTCGGCGGCTGGGAGAGCCCGGCCTTGCCGAACAGCGTCTTGTTGTAGAAGACCATCGGGATGATCTGCGAGTTGGTCGGCGGGATGTAGACCTTGCCCTTGTAGGCGTTGCCCATCGGCAGCAGGAAGTTGGCGTTCACCCAGCTCTGGTCGTACGGCTTGAGCAGCCCGGCCTGCACGAACGTCGACGGCGTGATCGACTGCAGCAGATCCGGGAACTGCCCGGAGGCCTGCAACTGCTTGGCGTAGGCGTCGCGGTCGGTGCTCGGCGCGATGAGCTTCTTGATGCTCAGGCCCGGGACGGCCTTCTCGCCGTCGGCGATCGAGGTGTCCCAGAACGACGTGGTCAGGCTGGGGGTCTCGAACGTCAGGTAGGACAGCGTGGTCGAGCCGCCGCCCTTGGACCCGGCCGACCCGCTCGATCCGCCGGGGGAGGCCGCCGCCGAACACCCGGCCAGAAGGAGTCCTGCGGCCAGGCCCGCCGCGAGCAGCCGGGTCGATCTTGCCGAGGGGAGCTGGTGCCGCATGAGAGTCTCCAGGGGATGCCAGAGGATGGATAGGCCGATCGAGCCGGCGGGCACGTCTCGACGTCGGGCCGGCTTCGAGATAACGTTATCCGGGAGGATGGCCTCCGGCGCTGAGGCGTGTCAAGGGTTCGACCGGATATCGGCGCTGTTACATGATGAGCACTCACACGATGAGGAGTCGCCGATGAGCCCTGCACGGGGCGGGAACGAGGCCGGGGGGCGGGCCAAGCGGCCGACCATGGTCGACGTCGCACGCGAGGCCGGAGTGGCCCTGCGCACGGTGTCGCGCGTGGTCAACGACGACCCGACGGTCGGGCCGGAGTACGTCGCCAAGGTCCAGGCGGCCATCGCCGCGCTGAACTTCCGCCCCGACGAGCGGGCCCGGCAGCTGCGCACCGGCGTCACCGGCACGATCGGCGCCGCGGTCCGCCGGATCGCCGAGGTCAACCCGGCCCTGGCGGCCATCGAGCAGACGGCGCGCGCCTCGCGCCTGACCCTGATGGCCTCCTCCACGGACTTCGACACCGCCCGCGAGCGCGACATCCTGGTCTCCATGTGCCGCCAGCGCCTGGACGGCATCATCGTCGAGCCGTTCGCCGAGAGCCACGCCTACCTGCAGCCGGAGATCGAGGCCGGCATGCCGATGGTGGCCATGGACCGGCCGATGAGCGGCGTGGCGGTGGACTGCGTCATGTCCGACAACGCCTCGGGCATCGGCATGGCCTTCCACCACCTGCACCGGCACGGACACCGCCGCATCGCCTACATCGGCGACAGCGAGCGGGTCTTCTCCGGCCACGAGCGGGCCGCGGCCTTCCG
Source organism: Catenulispora sp. GP43 (assembly GCF_041260665.1). Classification (NCBI taxonomy): domain Bacteria; kingdom Bacillati; phylum Actinomycetota; class Actinomycetes; order Catenulisporales; family Catenulisporaceae; genus Catenulispora; species Catenulispora sp. GP43. The sequence continues at coordinate 126,114 of NZ_JBGCCT010000020.1, forward strand.
CGCCTCGCTGGTGGCCCACGGCCAGCCGGTGGCCGGCCTGGTGCACCCCGGCGAGATCACCGCCGACCGGGTCGCCGCGGCCCTGGACGCCGCCCTGGGCGGCCCGGATCCGGCCACGGCGCTGGTCACCGGCAACATGGACAGCACCATCGCGGTCCTGCGGCGGCTCGGTCCGCAGGCCGCCTCGCGCCTGGCGATCGTCGGCTTCGACGAGGTCCCGCTGTCCGACCTGCTCCAGCCGGCGCTCACCGTGGTGGCGCAGGACACCGCGAACATCGGGCGCACCGCCGTGGAGCTGCTGCGGGCCCGCATCGCCGATCCCTCGCGGCCGGTGCAGAACGTCGTGGTCCCGGTCTCGCTGACGGTGCGGGGCTCCGGCGAGGTGCCGGGCCCGGCTGTTTCGGCGTCGTGAACGCCCTTTGACAGCCCCCTTGACAGACCCGCGCGGTCGCTCCACTCTTTCGAGATAACGTTATACGGCGGCGCTTCGCAGACGCAGTCCCGCCGAGTCTTGCGCGCGGGCCGGACTCACGGCCCGGCGTCTCCCGTGAAGCGAGTGGTCGATTCATGAAACTCAGCCTGCGGTCCAGAAGGTCCGTCGCCGCGGGGGCGGTCGCAGCCCTCGTGGGTGCCATGCTCACCACCACCTCGACCGTTCCGGCCCGGGCGGACAGCGTCACCGCCAACCAGGCCTGGCGCATCGCCCAGCAGTACACCGGCGTCTGGACGAGCCCGCCCACGAACCTGACCGGCGGGGAGACCGTGGACGCGCCGCTGCTGGGCAACGGCGACATCGGCGTCGCGATCGGCGGGTCGATCGCGGACCAGACGATGTACATCGGCAAGAACGACTTCTTCTCCGGCTCCAGCCACGCCATCAAGCCGTTGGGGCGGATCGTGGTTACCGCAGCTGGGCTGAGCGGCTCGTCCTACAACGTGGTCCAGGACATCGCGCACGCCGAAGTGCGGGGCACCTACACCCTGGGCGGCCAGACGCTGACCACCACGAGCTGGGTCGACGCGAACTCCGGGACGTACGTCACCTCCTTCGCGCTCAGCGGCGGCAGCGCGCAGAGCATCGGCATCACCGTGCAGAACGGCTCCGGCGGCACGCCGACCGTCGGCAGCAGCGGCAACGACCTGGACGCCGACGTGGCCGCGGACACCGGGGCCGGCACCGACCCACACGCCCGGATCGCCGCGCGCACGATCGGCCAGACCCCGTCGATATCCGGCAACGCCATCACCCTGACGATGCAGCCGGGCACCACCTCCACGCTGGTCGCCGGCATCGTCTCCAGCATCGACAGCAGCTCCTGGCAGAGCAGCGCCGACGCGCTGGTCAGTACCCTGACGCAGTCCGACGTCGACACCCGCAAGGCCGCACACCGCAGTTGGTGGCAGGGCTACTGGTCGCAGTCCTACGTCGAGATCCCCGACAAGGCCGTGGAAAAGAGCTGGTACGGCTCGCTGTATCTGCTCGCCTGCGTCTCGCGCTCCGGGAAGTACGCCCCCGGGCTGTGGGGCAACTGGATCACCGGCGCGATGAACTGGAACGGCGACTACCACACCAACTACAACTACGAGGCGCCGTTCTACGCCGCACTGTCCACCAACCACATCGCGCAGATGGACGCCTACGACCAGCCGGTGCTGGACTGGCAGTCCGCCGGCCAGGCCCTGGCCTCGCAGAACGGCTACACCGGGGTGCTCTACCCGGTCGGCCTGTCGCCGAAGGGCACCAGCGCCGACACGAACCTGCACAACCAGAAGTCCGACGCCGCCAACCTCGCCAGCGACATGGTGATGCGCTTCGAGTACACCGGCGACACGTCCTACGCGACCAGGGTCTACCCCTGGCTGAAGCAGGTCGGGCTGTTCTGGCAGAACTACCTGACGTGGGACGCGGCGAACAACCGGTACGTCATCACCGACGACGCACCGCACGAGGACCAGTCCTACCCGCAGACCAACAGCGGCCTGTCGCTCGGCCTGGTCCACCTGCTCTTCCAAGGCCTGATCGACATGAGCACCGCGCTGAACCAGGATGCTTCCACCCGCGCCACCTGGCAGAACATCGAGTCCCATCTCAGCGCCCTGCCGACCATGTCGCTGAACGGCCAGACCATCCTGCGCGAGACCGAGGTCGGCAGCGACTTCGTCAACGACGGCAACGACATCGACGCCCAGGCGATCTATCCCGGCAGCCTGATCGGCCTGGACAGCGACCCGACCGCGCAGCAGACCGCCCGCAACACCATCGGCGCGCTGACCAACGCCTGGGGCGGCGGCAACGCCCCGGCCACCTTCTACGCCGCGGCGGCCCGGGTCGGCTACGCCCCGAGCACGATCCTGAGCAATCTCGACGACGAGGCCGCCAACCAGAGCTATCCGAACATGGCGATCCACCACAACGGCGGCGGGATCGAGAACATCAACGTCACCACCTCCGGGCTGGACGAGATGCTGCTGCAGTCGTTCCAGGACGACATCAAGGTCTTCGCCGACTGGCCGGCGTCCACGAGCGCGAAGTTCGGCGACCTGCTCGCCTACGGCGACTTCCTGATCTCGGCCGGCAAGTCCGGCAGCGCGGTGCAGTACGTCCGGGCCGTCAGTCAGAACGGCGGCCGCCTCACCGTCACCAATCCCTGGTCGGGCAGCGTCGAGGTGTACCGCAACGGTACCGACACCGGCGCCGTGTCCGGGGCGGAGCTCACCATCGCCACCTCCGCCGGCGACACGATCGACCTCGCCCCGGCCGGCACCGCGCTGGCGACCATCCAGTCCGAGCTGACGCAGCCGTTGCAGAGCGGATCCAGCAGCTCGTTCTCGTCCGGCTTCGAATCCACCGACCCGCCTTTGACCTGGAGCGACACCGTCGATACCGGCGGCGGCGGCAGCACCGGGGTCAGCGGGATCTGCTGCGGCGTGACCGGCCCGGAGGCGGGCATCCGCACAGGCGAGACGGCGCACACCGGGAGCGGCGCTTTGATGTACTCCGGATCCGCTCAAGGCGGCAGTAATGACTACGCGTATCTGAAGGTCTACGACCTCAGCGCCGATCCATTGGCCGTCGGGAGCAGCAAGACCCTGAGTTACTGGATCTACCCCCAGGGCAACGCCACCAGCACCTGGGTGTCGGCCGGCTCGACCAACAGCAGTTGTGTCGCCGTCGACATGGTCTTCACCGACGGCAGTACGTTGCGGGACTCCGGCGCTGTGGACCAGAACGGCAACCGCGCGCATCCCGCTTATCAATGCGGCCACCTGACGCTCGACACGTGGAACCACGTCACCGTCGACCTGGCGGCGAACAACGCGAACAAACAGGTCAGCCGGATCCTGGTCGGCTACGACCATCCCGGCTCCACCGGCGGCTATCGCGGCTACATCGACGACCTGGCCATCAGCTGACATGACCGAATTCGAGGTGGCGATGCGTGACGGCACCGTTCTGCGCGCCGATGTCTATTACCCGGTCGGCGCCGGTCCGTGGCCGGTACTGCTTGCTCGGACGCCGTATGGCAAGCAGGACGAAGGGGTTCTGAAGCGCCTGGACCCGTGGGGCGCCACCCGGCGCGGCTACCTGGTCATCGTTCAGGACTGCCGTGGCCGCTTCGCCTCCGACGGGGTGTGGGAGCCGTTGCTCCACGAAGGCGCCGACGGCTTCGACACGATCGCGTGGGCCGCGAGCCTGCCGGATGCTACGGGTCGGGTCGGGATGTACGGGCCCAGCTACCTCGGCCACACGCAGCGTGCGGCGATGGCGACGCAGCCACCGGCGTTGGCTGCTGCCGTCCCGGCGTTCACGTGGTCGGACGCGGACGACGGGCTTCTGCGGCGCGGCGGCGCGTACGAGCTGGGCCTGGTCACGCAGTGGACGTTGAACCTCGGCTTCGACGTCCTGGCACGCCGGTCCGGATCCGAGCTCGCGGTGCTGAACGGTGCGCTGGACGAGTTCGCGGCACGGACGGTGTGGGAGCTTCCTGCTGATGACATGCCCACCCTTCGGCGGCTTGGTTTGTCCACACCGAAGCCGGGGGCCGCGGTGCTTCCGCATGCCGATGTGCCGGCCCTGGCCGTCGGCGGCTGGTTCGACTGCTTCCTGCAAGGCACGCTCGACATGGAACCGTCGGCGCTGATCGTCGGCCCCTGGACGCACGACAACCAGACTCGGCACGTCGGCGAGGTCGATTTCGGGCCCGCCGCCGATGCCGCGCCGTGGCTGGCCCGACGAGAGCTCGACTTTCTCGACACGTTCCTCAAACCGGACCGTGGCGAGCACGACGATCACTTCGCTGCACTGGTGTTCGTCATGGGAATCGATGAGTGGCGCCGTTTTCCCTCCTGGCCCCCGCAGAGTGCTGACACTGCCTGGTATCTGCATCCTGATTCCTCCTTAGCGCCACACGAGGCACCGGAATCAGCGCCGGACACCTTCGACCACGACGCCGACGACCCCGTTCCCACCCACGGTGGCGCGCTCCTCATCGGACCCGATTTCCCACCCGGTCCCCATGACCAGGCGCAGATCGAGAAGCGCGACGACGTGCTCGTCTACACCAGCGAAACTCTCCACTCCCCGCTGGAGGTCATCGGCCGGGTCCGCGTCCACCTGTTCGCCGAGTCCACGGCCGCCGGCGCCGACTGGGTCGCAAGGCTCTGCGACGTTGATCCCGACGGCGTGTCCCGCAACGTCACCGACGGCGTCCTGCGGACCGCTCAGAGCGCCGACCAGCCGGGGGAGTACGTGATCGACCTGTGGTCCACGGCGCACGTGTTCCGTCCCGGCCACCGTATCCGGGTCCAGGTCGCCTCCAGCTGCTTCCCCCGATGGGACCGCCATCCCGCAGCGTCTCAGGCCCGGCACACCGTGCACCACGATCCCACGAGGCCCTCGCGGATCGTCCTTCCGATCGTCCTTCCCGTTGTCTGAGTTCAGAAAGGCCGGCACCACCATGTCGTCAGTCAGGGGCTACGAAGCCGAGCCCTGCCATGTCATCACCGAGCGCGTCGAGACCGGATACCGGTCGGCCGTCGCCGGGCTCGGGCCGGGAACCGTCCTGGCCGTCGACGGTCCGGCGGCCGTCGACTGGGAAGCCGTCGCGGCCGGGATCGGCGAGGCGCTGGGCGCCCGGCGGATCGCGGTCAATCCGGTCGACATGGGTGAGCATCTGGCCGCGTGGCCCGAGATCCTCCAGCGCACCGCCTCCGCCGTTCTGCACGACGACCCGGACTTCGCCCCGCTGTCCGAGGCCGGCCTGGCCGATTTCCTCGCCGCCGTCCCGGAGCCGGACTCGGCGCCCGGGGCGGTGACCGTCGTGCTGGGGCCGGGAGCGGCGCTGGCCGGGCACGACGTGCTCTGGTACGCGGACCTGCCGAAACGCTATGCCGAGGCCGCGATCACCAGCGGGAGCGGTCGCAACCTCGGCCAGCCCGCGGGGACCGGCCCGGGAACGACGCGCCGCTTGTTCTACATCGACTGGCCGGTGCTCGACCGGCACCGCGACGCGGTCATCGGCGATATCGACCTGTGGCTGGACACTCAGGACCCGGAGTCGCCGGCCTGGCTGGCCGGCCCGGTCATGCACGCCGTCCTGGCGGATCTGGCGGCCCGGCCGTTCCGGACCCGGCCGACCTTCAACACGACATCCTGGGGCGGACACTGGGGCCAGGAACAGCTCGGATTCAACCGCGACGCGCCGAACACCGCACTGGGGTACGAACTCATCGCACCGGAGAGCGGGATCCTCGTGGGCCGACCGGACGAGGCACGCGTCGAGATCCCGTTGCAGGCGCTCGTCGCCCGGCACCCCGAGCAGGTCCTCGGTTCGGCCGCGCACGCGACGTTCGGCACCTCGTTCCCGATCCGCTTCGACTACCTCGACACGGTCGGCGGCGGGAACCTGTCCGTCCACTGCCATCCGCAGCCCGACTACATGAGCCGGGTCTTCGGCTGGCCCTACACCCAGCACGAGACTTACTACATGATGCTCGGCGGGCCCGACCGCAAGGTCTTCCTGGGCCTGCGTCAGGACGCCGACATCGAGGCCTTCCAGCGCGACGCCGAACGCGCGGTCCACGACGGGGAGCCGTTCGACGTCGAGCGCTACGTCCAGACCTTCCCGGCCGAGCAGCACCAGCTTTTCCTCATCCCGGCCGGCACGCCGCACGGCAGCGGAGAGGGCAACGTGGTGCTGGAGATCAGCGCGACGCCGTACCTGTACAGCCTCCGGTTCTACGACTGGCTCCGCACGGACGCCGCGGGGCGGCAGCGGCCGGTCCATGTCGGGCACGCCTTCGAGAACCTCAATCGCGGTCGGACCGGCGAGGCGGTCGCTCGCGACCTCGTCCAGCAGCCTCGGGCGGTGCTCGCAGGGCAGGGGTGGAGCGAGGACGTCATCGGCCGGCTGCCGGAGATGTTCTTCGAGGTCCGGCGGGTCGAGCTGGCCTCGGGCGCGGTCGTCGAGGACTCGGCGAGCCGGGGATTCCACGTGCTCAACGTCGTCGAGGGCGATGGCATCGCGGTGCAGACCGACAGTGGACACCGCTACGAACTCGCCTATGCCGAGACCCTGACTATTCCCGCGGCGGCCGGGGACTACCGGGTGAGCGCTTTGGGCACCGGGTCGGTCCGCTATGTCAAAGCCCTGGTTCCGTGAGCAGCGTGCACTCGACCGACATAGCGGCTATGGACGTCGGTGGCACGCATGTCACGGCCGCGATGGTCGAGCCGCGATCGCGTTCGGTCGTCGCGGGCCAGTCGTTCCGCGAGCCCTTGAACGCCGACGGCAGCGCTGAGGAGATCCTTTCGGCGCTCGTTCGCTGCGGCTCGCGCTTGGCGGCTGGGCCCGGAACCCATTGGGCCGTCGCGGTACCCGGGCCGTTCGACTACGAACGTGGCATAGCCCGGTACGCGGCGGTCGGTAAGTTCGACGCTTTGTACGGGGTCGATGTGCGTGCCGCGCTGCTGTCGCATCTGCCGGGTGCCGCAGGCGCCAGTTTCTACAACGACGCGCAAGCTTTTCTCGCTGGGGAATGGTGGGCCGGCGCGGCACGGGGCCACGACCGTGCGGTCGGGATCACGTTGGGGACCGGTGTCGGTTCGAGCTTCTTGCGGGATGGCCGGACGGTGCACGAAGACGAAGGGCCTGGGGTGCCGCCGGAAGGCCGGGTCGATCTGCTGCGCTATGAAGGCCTGCCGTTGGAGGAGACGGTTTCGCGCCGGGCGATCCGGCGGGCCTATTCAGGTGCGGCAAGTGCGCCAGGTGCGGCAGGTGCCGCACATGCGGCTGGCGCGGCTCCCGGCATCGATGTCCGGCAGATCGCGGAGCGGGCCCGTGCCGGCGACCCGATCGCGGTGGACGTCCTCAGCCATGCGTTCCGTGCGCTGGGCACCGTCCTCGGACCGTGCCTCGCCGCGTTCGAACCGACGGTCCTCGTGGTCGGCGGGTCGATCGCAGCCTCCTGGGATCTGGTCGCCGGGCCGCTGCGAGACGGTCTCGCCGGGACTGGATCTTCGACGGCTCCCGCGTGCAAGCTGGAGCGCGCCCATCACTTGGCCGACGCGCCCCTTCTCGGTGCCGCACACCTGGCGGCGGAAAGCAGGACGGCATCATGACCATCACGATCGTCGAGGCGGCCGCGTGGCTGACCGATCTGGAAGTGGAGACCGTGCGGACCGACGCGGTCCAGGCGTTCCTGAAGCAGGAGACCATCTTCGTCAGCGTCACCACCGATGACGGCAACACCGGGATCGGCTACTCGTACACCATCGGGACCGGCGGCAGTTCCGTGCTGGCGATGGTGCGCGACCACCTGCTGCCCCGGCTCGTCGGCGCCGACGCCACGCTGGTGGAGCAGGTGTGGCGCGACCTGTTCGCCTCCACGCGCGCCACGACGGTCGGCGCCATCACCTCCCTGGCCCTGGCCGCCGTGGACACCGCTTTGTGGGACCTGCGGTGCAAGCGGGCCGGCGAGCCGCTGTGGCGCCTGGCCGGAGGCTTCCGTCAGGCCGTCCCCCTGTACGACACCGAAGGCGGCTGGCTGCACCTGTCGGCCGGGGAACTCGTGCGCGGCGCGCTGGCCTCGCAGGCCGCGGGCTGGCCCGGGGTGAAGCTCAAGGTCGGCAAGCCGCGCCTGGAGGAGGACGTCGAGCGGCTGCGGGCGGTGCGCGAGGCGGTCGGGCCGGGCCTGGACATCATGGTGGACGCGAACCAGTCCATGACCTGCGCCGAGGCCCGTCGGCGCGCCGCGGCCCTGGAACCCCTCGGCCTGTCCTGGTTCGAGGAGCCACTGCCGGCCGACGACGTCGCGGGGCACGAGGCACTGGCGCGCTCGACGACCATCCCGGTCGCGGTGGGGGAGTCGATGTACTCGGTCTCGCAGTTCCGCGAGTACCTGCAGCGCGGCGCGGCCGCGATCGTGCAGGCGGACGTCGCGCGCGTCGGCGGCATCACGCCCTGGCTGAAGATCGCCCACCTGGCCGAGGCCTTCAACGTGGACGTGTGCCCGCACTTCCTGATGGAGCTGCACGTCAGCCTGGTGGCCGCCATCCCGAACGGCCGGTACGTGGAGCACATCCCGCAGCTGCGGGCGATCACCCGGAGCCAGATGCGGATCGAGGACGGGCACGCGGTCGCGCCGGATGCTCCGGGGCTGGGGATCGACTGGGATTTCGATGCCATCGACGATCGGCGGGTGGCCTGAGTCGATCGGAACCGGGTTTCGTCGGTACGTCGGCACGCCGGTACGTCGGCACGTCGAGCTCGCCGCGCAGCGTCCGGTCTCCCGGATCACCGTCGCCGAGCTGGCCGGGCGCGCCGGGATCACGCGGGCCACGTTCTACAACCGCTACGGCAGCCCGCTGGACCTGCTCGTCCAGGTGCTCTCCGCGGACCTGGAGCGGGGTCACCGCAGGGAGCAGGAGCTGCGGGACCTGGGCGGGTACACCGGCGCGCAGATGCTGCGCCTGGCCACCGCCGAGGTCGTCGACCACGTCGAGCGGTTCGCGGCCGTGTACCGGCAGGCCATGCCGGACCCGGCGGACCGCGGCGTGTACGAGGCGCTGGTCCGCCACTTCGCCGACTACACGCTGGCCTTCATCGCGCGGTCGGCGCATCCGGCCGCCCCGCGCGCGAACCCCAAGACCGTCGCCTCGTTCCTGGCGCACGGATTCGCCGGGGCCATCGAGGCCTGGCTCGCCGACGGCGCCGCGACGAAGGAGGATCTCATCGACGCGGCGGTGGCGTGCGCACCGGAGTGGTGGGGTTCGGATGACAACAGCCACTGAGGGGGAGTATCGAACCTGTGCCATCCCACGACGCCCAGGCTGATCTGGAACTGGCCCATCAGCTGGCGGACCATGCCGACGCCATCGCCGCAGGCCATTTCAGCCCCGGCGGCGTCGCCTGGCGGGCCAAGGCCGACGGCAGTCCGGTCACCGCCGCCGACTGCGAGATCGAGCAGGCCATCCGCACGCTGATCAAGCAGGCCCGGCCTGGTGACGCCTTCCTCGGCGAGGAGTCCGGCGGCCACGGCGACGCCCGCCGCCGGTGGATCGTCGACGCCATCGACGGCACCGCCAGCTTCGCGGCCGGCGAGGCGGAATGGGGCACGCTGATCGCGCTGGCCGACGGCGGTGCCGTCCGGCTCGGCGTGGTCACCGCGGCGGAGTGCGGCAGGCGATGGTGGGCCGCGCGTGGATCAGGGGCCTGGGTCGCCGGCCTGCCGAGGGTATCGGCCGCGCCGGCCGCCCGGCTCGCCGTCACCGCGGCGGCCGAACTCGGTGACGCCACGATCGGCATCTGGCCGCCGCCGGCACGTCTGAACCCGCGCGACCGGCGACTCGCCGCCGAGCTGGCCGCCCGGGCCCGGACCACCGTCCCGGCGGTGGACTGGCATGACACGACCCCGTCGGCGGCCGTGCGCAAGCCGTCCACCGGATCCGGGACCTGCCATGGCGCCCTGCTTGTGGCCACCGGCCAGATCGATGCGTTCCTGCTCCTGGGGGCGGGCCCTTGGGACGTCGCCGCGCTCGTCCCGATCGTCGAGGAGGCCGGCGGCGCGTACAGTGACTTGTCGGACGGCCGCAGCGGCGACGCCCAGAACACCCAGAACGCGCAGACCGCGCTGTTCTCGGCTTCGGCCCTTCATCAGCAGATTCTGGACGTGGTCGCCGACGGTGCGGAGTGAACCCCCGCAACGCGAAGGCCGTCGAGCATCCCGGCGCCATCATCCCGACACGCACCGTGCGGCCGGCGCGCTGTTGAACGCCGACCTCCCGCCCGAGGCCCGCCGACGGCTCGCCGAGCTGCACCGCCGCACCACCGAACCGCTCGTGGCCGCGGTCCGCGATCTGGGGGTTCCTGAACCCGACCTGACCGCGCGCCTGCTCGGCGGTCTGCTCTCGGCCGCGATGGCCGCCGTCGAGCCCGGTGCGGACCCGCGGCAGACCGGGGAGCGGGTCAAGGCCCTGATCGGTGGCCCGGTGACGCACGCGCCGCACCCGAGTGTGTGCGGAAAGTATAGCGCGAACAATTACCCTGATCCATGTCCGATACCGGACAATACCCTGTGACCTGCGCCCGGTGGCAGGAACCCGTCACATCGGCGCGAATATAAGAATCCTGAGATATTATCCTTATCGCACCAGTTTGACGTGCGGCGCAGGTCCTCACAGCGGAGGACTCTGTGCCCGACGGGTGAACATGGGGGACGAGGATGGTTGAGGACTTCTTCCCGAACCACGACGCTCCGGTCCGGCAGCTCGCCGGAGTCCCGACCGGACCGATCGGACCGATCGCACCGACCGGACCACCGCGGGTACGCGCCAGGGTGAAGATTCCCCTGGAGGTCTGCCCCGGCGTGATCGCCGCCGCGGAGGTCATCACCTTCGACGGCCTCAGCGACGGCGGCGAGCACCTGATGGTGGTCTTCGGCGACGCGCTGTCCCAGACCAGGCCGCTGGTCCGGCTCCACTCGGAGTGCCTGACCGGGGACGTGCTGGGGTCGCGGCGCTGCGACTGCGGGCCGCAGCTGCGCGAGGCGACGCTGCTCATGCAGGACACCGGCGGCCTGCTGCTCTACCTGCGCCAGGAAGGGCGCGGCATCGGCCTGTACAACAAGATCGACGCGTACGTCCTGCAGGACGCCGGGATGGACACCTTCGAGGCCAACCGCGCCCTGAACTTCGGCGACGACCAGCGCACCTACGCCGTGGCGGCGCAGATGCTCATCGCCCTGGACCTGCGGGAGGTCGACATCCTGTCGAACAATCCCGAGAAGGTCAGGCAGCTGCGGGCCGCCGGGGTGCGCGTCCACCGGCAGCGTCTCACCGAGGTTCACGTCACCGAGGCCAACCGCCGTTATCTCACCGCGAAGGTCGAGTACGCCGGACACGCGATCAGCATCGACCGGGCAATCGACCGGGCAGGAGGGTGAAACGTGATCAGCCACAAGAGCCCCATCAGCGGCATCGCCGCCTATCAGGACAAGTACGTCGCCACCGCCGGCTACGACAACCAGGTGATCCTGTGGGATCAGGCCACTGAGCAGCCGGTCACCCGCGTCCTGCACGACCATCTGGCCAACCAGTGCGCGTTCAGTCCCGACGGCACGCTGCTGGTGACCTCCTCCAGTGACTACACGGCCCGGCTCTGGTCGGTCCCGGACCTGCGGCTGCGCGCCGTGCTCAACGACCAGACCGACGACGTCGAGATGTCGGCCTTCCACCCGAGCCGGGAACTGGTCGCCACCGCCTCGCGCGACCACGGGCTGCGGGTCTACGACTTCGCCGGGAACCTGGTGCACCGGTGCGCCGGCCACACCGCGGACGTCATCTCGGTGGACTTCTCCCGCGACGGCGAGCAGGTCGTCACCTCCAGCGACGACGGGACCGTGAAGCGCTGGTCGGCGGCCACCGGCGAGCTGATCGAGGACATCGACCTCGGCGGCGTCGAGACCGACACCGTCGTCTTCGGCTCCGACGGCACCATCTACGCCGGCAACGACGAGGGCCGGATCATCGCGATCAGCGGCCGGCGGCGCACCGAGGTCCGGGGCCACGACGCCGGGATCAAGCGCCTGGTGCTCGACGACGACCGGAACCTGCTGGTCAGCCTGAGCTACGACCGCAAGCTGATCCTCTGGGACACCAGCGGCGAGCAGCCGCGCAGCGTCGGGCAGTCCGACATCCCGGACGACGTCTGGCCCCGCTCGTGCGCGTTCGCCGCCGGATCCACCCTGGTGTTCGGGACGTTCGGGGCCACCTACCGGACGTACGACTACGAGAAGGACGCCTGGAAGAGCGGCGAGGTCCCGCCGACCCCCGGCGTCAACGCCGTCTGCGCCCACGACGGCGGCGTCCTGACCGTCGGCGACGCCGGCATAGTGCTGCGCGACGGCGTCGCGCAGGCGTCGATGGGCAGCCTGTGCAACTTCCTCACCCCGCTCAGCTCCGTGGTCGTCACCGGCGGCCAGCTCGGCCGGCTCATGGACGCCGGCACCGGACGGCTGCTGCACCAGCACCGCTCGCCGCTGAACTGCGGTGTCGCCTTCGTGGTGGACGGGGTCGAGCACCTGCTCGTCGGCGCCTACACCGGGGAGGGCCTGGTGTTCCGGCTCGACCCGGACGGCGTGCTGCGGCACGTCGCGGACCTGCCGCTGCACGCCAACGCGGTCAAGGGCGTGGCCGTCTCCGGCGATCTGCTCTTCTCGGTGTGCGCCGACACCTCAGTGGCCTGGCACGACACCCGGACCCTGGAGCCGGTGCACCGGATCGAGCAGGCGCACGGCCGGATCGCCAACGGCTGCGTCGGCCTGGACGCCGGCCGGTTCGCCAGCGTCGGCCGCGACCTGCGGCTGCGCATCTGGGAGCCGGACTTCACCGCGGCCGTCGTGCCCACGGCGCACCCGAACTCCATCAAGTGCGTCACCGCCGACGACACCGGCCGGCTGGTGGCGACCGGCTCCTACCACGGGCACGTCAAGGTGTACGACCGCCGGAGCCGGACCTGGACCGGCCAGGAGCGGCCGACGACCTCCGGCATCTCCTCCCTGGCCTACGACGCCGGCCGGCGGCTGTTCCTGGCCGGCTCCTACGACGGCTCGGTCTACGAGATCGCCGGGGAGGCGAGGTGACCACCGCTTCGCAGCCGGTTCTGAAGGACCCGAACAAGCTCGGCGACCGGGCGGCCATGGGCCTGCCCGCCTCGCTCGTGGAGCGGCTGCCCCACGACCTGTTCTCTCAGCACCTGGACTTGTTCCAGCTCCCGGCCGAGCACCTGGCGATCGTCTGCGCGAGCCGGACGCAGGAGTTCGACCGGCGCTACGCCGCCGGCACGATCCTGGCGCTGGCCGGCGATCCGCGCATCCGTCCCGACGATCCCGAGCTGGTCGCCGTCCCGGCCGCCCGGGTGCCGATCGGCCTGCCGCCGGAGCAGGTCCGCACGGTCGTGGACCGGTGGTCCGATGTCGGGGTCGTGGACTCCTGGATCCAGAAGGAGTGCCCCAGGCACGAGGTCCAGATCGACGCCTTCCGAATCATGCGCTATCCGGTGACGAACCTGGAGTACCGGGCCTTCCTGGTCGACACCGGCCTGGACGTCCTGCCCACCTCGTGGGAACTCGGCTGCTACCCCGCGCACCGGGCGAACCATCCGGTCTGGACGGTGCGGCCCGAGCACGCCGACGCCTACGCCGCGTGGCTCGCCGCGCGCACCGGCCGCCGGTTCCGGCTGCCCACCGAAGCCGAGTGGGAGTACGCGGCCGGCGGCGGTAAGGCAGACCACGAGTATCCGTGGGGCGAGCAGTTCCGGCCGGACTGCGCGAACACCGTCGAATCCGGTCCCCTGACGACCACCCCGGTCGGGATCTACCCGGCGGGCCGCAGCCCGTTCGGCGCGGACGACATGGCCGGCAACGTCGAGGAGTTCGTCGCCGACGACTACCGGCCCTACCCCGGCGGCGTGTCCGTCGCCGACGACCTGCTGGCCACGGCCGAGGCCTACCGGGTGGCCCGCGGCGGCAGCTTCACCCGCTTCGGGGACCTGGCCCGCTGTACACGACGCCACGGCTGGTTCGACCGGCGCATCTACGCCATCGGATTCCGCCTGGTCGAGGAGGTGGACTCATGACCGCTCAGACCGGCCCCGGGCTCGTCGACGAGTCGGCCCCGGCAGGTGACCAGCTTCAGCTGCCGTTCCGCGCGGCCGACCCGGCCGACGTCCTGGACTTCGCCGAGGTCCACCGCCGCCACCCCGTGCTGGCCGACTTCCGGGCCCGGCTCGGCGCCACCGCGCTGAAGGAGGTGCCCTCCGTCGAGGGCGGCGCGCGGATCCTGGCCAAGTGCGAGTGGGAGAACCCGGTCGGCTCGATCAAGGACCGGATCGCCTACGCCCTGATGGCCGACGCGCTGCGGACCCACGGCGACGGCGACCCGGAAGAGCTGCGCCTGGTCGCGTACTCCGGCGGGGATTTGGCCGAGGCCATGTCCTTCCTGGGGATGCGGACCGGGGTCAAGACCAGGTTCGTGCTCGGATCCTTCGTCCCGAAGAGCCTGATCGACACTCTGGAGAGCCGCGGCTCCCTGGTCGACCTCGTCCCCAAGGAACAGGGGTTCCTGCGGGTCATCCGCAGGTCGCAACGCATCGCCGCCGAGGAGCCCGGCTGGACCCTGGTCTTCCAGCACAGCAACCCGGTCAACGTCGCGATGCACGAGCAGACCACCGGGGCCGAGATCGTCACCCAGCTCGGAGAACGCCGGCCGGATCTGTGGATCGCCTCCATCGGCAGCGGCGGCACCCTGGTCGGCGTGCTCCGGGCGCTGCGCAAGCGGTTCCCCGGGGTCCGGGCCGTCGGCGTCACACCGGAAGAGGCGCCGTACGGGAATCCCGAGGAACCCACCGGCAAACCGACCTACGAGGGCTCCGGCGGCCACGGCTTCGGGATCCGGCAGCCGTTCGTCAAAGCGCACGACGAGTGGATCCACGAACACCGCCACGTGCCGACCCGGCGCGCGTTCGACGCCATGGGAGAGTTCTTCGACGCCACTGGGATGCGCATCGGGAGCTCCGCCGCGGCCAACTGGCTGATCGCCAAGGAGTACGCGGCGCAGATGTCGCCGATGGCGGTCATCGTCACCGTCTTCCCGTGCGCGGGCACCCCCGAGCAGTGGGTGGAGCTCGGCCGGTGAAGGCGCTGCGCAAGGCCGTCATGGGCGCGCGCGAATGCCTGGAGCGCATGCGCGAGGACGTGGCGGTGGTGGTGGAGCGCGACCCGTCGGTGCACAGCACCGCCGAGGCGATGCTGTCCCCGCACCTGGTCGCCCTGTGGACCTACCGCGTCGCGCACGAGGTCCACGGATCCGGGCGGCCGGCTCTGGCGCGGATGATCTCCCTGGTCGGCCGGGGGCTGTCCGGGGGGATCGAGATCCATCCCGGCGCGCGGATCGGCCGCAGGCTGTTCATCGACCACGGCTGCGGCACGGTGATCGGGGAGACGGCGGTCATCGGGGACGATGTGACGCTCTACCACCAGGTCACCCTCGGCGCCCTGGGCTGGCGGCGGGACAACCGCCGGCCCCCGGGCCAGCGCCGGCATCCCGCGCTCGGCTCCGACGTCGTGGTGGGCGCCAACTCCGTGATCCTCGGCCCGGTCGACATCGGCGACGGCGCGCGCATCGGGGCGAAGGCGTACGTGCTCGACGACGTCCCGGCCGGTGCGCTGGTCTCCGCGGTCCGCAGCCAGATCGGGCAGCGTCCGGGCCATGTTCTGCGGGCCAATGGCCGGGCGACATCCTCCAGGGAGGGCACCGTATGACCGACACCGCCACCACGCCGACCCTGCTGATCATGACGTCGCTCAAAATGCTGATCCGCCATCTCCGCCTGGTCGGCTACGCGCGCGAGCTGGGCGTAGCCCCCGTGATGGTCGCCACCGACGGCGCGGACACCGCGCGTCTGCGAGCCCTGATGAAGGACACCGGGCACCCGCTGTCCGCTCTGGCCGGCCTCCGGCTGGTCGCCGACGCCTCGGTGGAATCGGTCCTGGCCGAGGTGGGCGACCTCGCCGGCCGCCGCACTGTGCGGGGCGTGATCTCCTGCGGGGAGTACTTCGTCGAGCCCGCCGCCGCGACGGCCCACCTGCTCGGCCTGCCCGGCTCCGGCTGGAGCGCCGCGACGATCAGTCGGAACAAGCTCTACCAACGCCTCGCGCTGCCCGAGTTCGCACCGCGGTGGCGGGCGGTCCCGCCGGGCGGGCGTTCCCACATCACCGCCGCGGACCTGGACTGGGGCGGCCCGCTGGTCCTGAAGCCGATGTCCCGGATGAGCAGTTCCGGGGTGTGCGAGATCGCCTCGGCGGCCGACCTGGCCGAACTGCCCGCTCTGCTCGCCGGCTATCCGGCCACTGAGACCCTGCTGATCGAGGAGCGCGTCGCCGGCCCGGAGTTCTCGGTGGAGGCCCTCGTCGCCGACGGCGAGGTGCTGTGGTCGGGGATCACGGCCAAGGAGACGAACGAGGGCGGCGGCCGGTTCGTCGAGACCGCCCACACCCTGCCCGCGCCCGGCCTGTCCGCGGAGAGTGCCGCGGAGCTGGAACGGGCGAACACCGAAGTGCTGCGGCGACTGGGATTCCACAGCGGCGTCGCGCACGCCGAATACCGGCTCTCGCCCCGGGGCGTGGTCCTGATGGAGGTGGCTCTGCGGATCCCCGGCGGGGGGATCAGCATCCTGTGGGGCCTGGCCACGGGCAGTTCCCTGGAAGAGCGCATCGTCGACATCGCGCTCGGCCGCCCGGTCGAGTACCCGCGGCCGGTCCGGCGCGCCCGGCACGTCTTCGTCGAGCACCCGCCCGGCCGCCTGGTCGACGTCATCAGCAAGGACGCCCCGGTCAGCTGGACGGTACGGGACGCGCGCTGGCCGCTGCTGGAGCCCTCGCCCCCGGCCGCGCCCGCGCGCTGCCGAGCCGTCCTGGTCGGCAAGGTGCCCGGAGACGGCCTGGCCGCCTTCGTCGACGGCGACGCGCGGGCGGTGTCCGTGCTGGCCGACGCGCCGCTGGACGCGGACATCGCGGACATCGCGGGGGAGGCCGACCGTGTCCGAGCTGGGATCGAGGTCGTGGTCGACTGAGCCGGCGGCGAACGTGGCGGTCATCTACCACTCGCGCAAGGGCACGCAGCACGCCCTGGCCCTGGCCGCCGCGGCCGGGGCCAGGCAAGCCGGCGCGGCCGTGCGCCTGCTGCGGATACCGGCCATCGACGCGGACTCGCAGGACCTGTTCGACGACTCCGGCCGCCGGCCGCCCGCGCCCACCCACGACGACCTGCTCTGGGCCGACGGCATCGTCTGGGGCACCCCGACGCACTACGGGAACGTCTCAGCCTCCTTCAAGCGCTTCATCGACTCCACCAGCGACCTGTGGTCCCGGGGGCTGCTCGCCGACTGCGCGGTCACCGGCATGACCAGCTCGACCAGCCCCAACGGCGGCCAGGAAGCCACGCTGCTGGGCCTGTACCGGAGCATGTACCACTGGGGCGCGCTGGTGATGTCGGCCGATCCCGCCGCCCCCGGCTGGCAGGCCACCGGAGCCAACCCCTTCGGCCTGTCCGTGTGCGCCAGCTACGGCAAGATCCTCGACGTCGAGGAGAACGCGGCGCAGGAGACCGGCCGCCGCGTCGCCCGGCTCGCGAATCGCACCCACGCGCTGCGGGACCGGATTCGGGGACATACCATCAGAAGTCTGCGACACAGCCGCGGTACCCGGGTCGGGGTCCTGTTCCAGGACGGGGACGCGGAGCTGGCGCAGCTCGCCGAGGCGCTCGCCGCCGGGGTGCGGGACGCGGGCGGTGAGGCGCGGGTGCGGCGGATTCCTTGCCTGGCCGGGGACGCGCCGGTTCGAGCTACCACGGCTGCCACGGCTGGCACGGCCGCCACGGCTGGCACGGCTGGCACGGCTGCCACGGTCCCGGCCGAGGCCGAGGCCCTGCCGTTGGCCGATCCCGACGACGTGGCCTGGGCGGACGCCCTGGCCTGGGGTGCGCACCCGGCCGCGGGATCGGCGCCGCCGGAGCTCATGCGCTTCCTGCAGGCGACCGAGGCCGCCCTTCCTGTGGAGCAGTACTCGAACAAGGCCGTGACGGCGTTCGGCACGGCCCTCGACGCGCACTCCGGCGGCGAATCGATGCTGCTGTCCGTCTACACGGCCATGCACACCTGGTCGGCGCTGATCGTCGCCCCCGGCTACACCGATCCGGTGGTGACCGTCGCGGGCGGCAACCCCTACGGCACGCTCCACGTCGCGCGCAACGGACTCCGGAAGGACGACGTCCTGGCCGCGGCCCGGCACCAGGGCTTCCGGCTGGCGACGGTGACCCAGCGGATCGGCCCGGCCGGTCCACCCGACTGAACGGGGAACGAATGCGACTGTATCGGCCGAACACCTGGGACGAGGCGCTGGCCGTGCGCTCCGAGCACGCCGACGCCGTCCCGATCGCCGGCGGCACCGACGTGATGGTCGCCCTGAGCCGGGACCACTTCCGCCCGCCCGCGCTGCTCGACCTCAGCCTGGTCGCCGGGATCGCGGACTGGCAGGAGGACGGCGACCGGACACGCCTGGGCTGCGGGACCACCTACACCGGCTTCAGCGAGCGGCACGCGCTCCGCATGCCCGGCCTGGCCATGGCCGCGCGCGACGTCGGCTCCCGTCAGGTGCGCAACCGCGGCACGATCGGCGGCGCGCTGGGCACCGCCTCGCCGACCGGGGACCTGCACCCGATGATGCTGGCCGCCGACGCGGAGGTCGAACTGCGATCTGTGCGTGGCGCCCGCTGGGTTCCGGCGTGGCAGTTCTACCTGGCCTCCGGATCAGGGCGCACGGCTCTGGCGCGGGACGAACTGATAGCCGGCGTGCGCGTCCCCAAGCCGTCCGGACCGCAGCACTTCGTCAAGATCGGACAGCGCCGGGGCGTGGTGAAGGCGGTGTGCTCCGTCGCCGTCGAACTGGACGTCCGGCGCCGCCGGGCCCGGATCGGGATCGGGGCCGTGGGGGACATGCCCTGCCGGGCGTTCGTCGCGGAGGACTTCCTGGCCGCCGAACTGGATGCGGACGCCTGGGACGCCGACGAGCCGTTGCCCGACGACCTCCTGCGGCGGTTCGGCGACCTGGTGGCCGGCGGCCTGCAGGCCCGGACCGACTTCAGGGCCGGCGCCGCGTATCGCGCGCACGCGGTCGCCGTGCTCGTACGACGGAGCCTTCGCAAAGTGTGGAACGACCGGCGAGGCGAGGAGGTCTCATGCGGATCAGCGTGACCGTCGACGGCAAGACGCACAGCGCCGAGGACGTCTGGGCCGGCGAGAGCCTGCTGCGCCTGCTGCGGGACCGCTGGGGCCTGACAGGCGTCAAGAACGCCTGCGAACAAGGCGAATGTGGATCCTGCACGGTCCGCCTCGACGGTGTTCTGGTGAACGCCTGCCTGGTCCCGGCCATGCAGGCCGACGACCGGGAGGTGGGCACGGTGGCCGGGCTCGGCGCGGCCGGCGACGGACCGGGCCTGCACCCGGTGCAGCGCGCGTTCCTCGAGGCCGGCGCCGTGCAATGCGGCTTCTGCTCGCCGGGCATGGTGATGGCCGCCGAGGACCTGTTGCGCCGGATCCCGGACCCGACCGAGGCCGAGGTCCGGGCCGAGCTGGCCGGCAACCTGTGCCGCTGCACCGGCTATCAGGCGATCGTGGACGCGGTCCGGTCGGCGGCCGGGGGCGACCGAGACCGCGCCAAGGGAGACCGCGCCAAGGGAGATTGCGCCAAGGGAGACCGCGCCGGGGAGGGACGGCTTTCGTGAACGACGTCATCGGCGGCAGCCCGCGGCGCGCGGACGGCGCCGCGAAGATCTCAGGGGTCTTCGAGTACTCCTCCGACCTGGTCTGCGACGGTATGGTGTGGGCCGCGACCCTGCGCAGCCCGCACGCCCACGCGCGGATCCTGGCCATCGACACCGAACCGGCCCGCAAGCTCGCCGGCGTGCGGGACGTGATCACCCACGAAGACATCCCCGGCCGCAAGCTCTACGGCCAGATGATGGTCGACCAGCCGGTCCTGGCCGGTGACGTCGTGCGCTACCACGGCGAGCCGGTCGCGGTCGTCGCGGCCGAGGACCCGGAGACCGCGCGCCTGGCGGCCGAGCTGATCCGGGTCGACTACGAGGTGCTCACGCCGGTCACCGACCCCGTCGCGGCCACGGCACCGGATTCCCCCGCGGTGCACCCGGGCGGGAACGTGTTGGCCCGTAAGGTGATCCGCCGCGGCTCGGCGCAGAACGGCGAGTTCCCGCAGGCCGCCGTCGTCGTGCGCGGCGAGTACACGGTGGGCATGCAGGACCACGTGTTCCTGGGCACCGAGTCGGGGCTGGCCGTGCCCGACGGCGACGGCGGCGTCCGGCTGCACGTGGCGACCCAGTGGCCGCACGTGGACCAGGAACAAGTCGCCGCCTCGCTCGGCCTGGACTCCGACCAGGTGGTGGTGAGCATGGCCGGGGTCGGCGGGGCGTTCGGCGGCCGCGAAGACCTGTCGGTGCACATCCCGGCCTGTCTCATCGCCCTGCGTCTGGGGCGCCCGGTGAAGATGGTCTACTCCCGCACCGAGTCGTTCTTCGGCCACGTGCACCGCCATCCGGCGGTCCTGCGCTACGAGCACGGCGCCGACCCGGACGGCCGGCTGGTCTACGTCAAGGCCGAGATCTTCCTGGACGGCGGGGCCTACGCCTCCAGCTCCCCGGCCATCGCCGGGAACGCGGCCACGCACGCCGTCGGCCCCTATGCCGTGCCCCATGTGCACGCCGAGGCCGTGGCGGTCTACACGAACAACCCGCCGTGCGGCGCGATGCGGGGGTTCGGCACCGTCCAGCCGTGCTTCGGCTTCGAGAGCCAGATGGACCGGCTCGCCGAGGCGGTGGGCATCGATCCGGTGGAGATCAGGCTTCGCAACGCCCTGAGCGAGGGCGGCAGCCTGCCGACCGGCCAGGTGCTGGACAGCGCGGCCCCGGTGGCCGAACTGCTGACCCGGCTGCGCGCGCTGCCGGTCCCGGAGCGGACCTCGGACGATCCGGCGATCGTCCGGGGCGTGGGCTACGCGAGCTGCCTGAAGAACGCGATGTTCTCCGAGGGCTTCGACGACCACTCCACGGCGAACGTCCGGCTCCGCGTGGTCGGCGGGGCGCCGGTCGCGACGGTGACGAGCGCGGCGGCGGAGGTGGGGCAGGGCGTCCTCGGGGTGAAGCGGCAGATCGTCCGGACCGAACTCGGGGTCGCCGAGGTCGAGGTGGTCGGCGCCGACACCCGGTTCCCGTCCGCGGGGCCCGCCTCGGCGTCACGGCAGACCTACATGGTCGGCGGCGCGGTCCGCGCGGCCTGCCTGGAGGTCCGCGAGGAGGTCTTCGCCCTGGCCCGGGCGCGGCTCGGCGGGTCGCTCGCCGAGCATCGGGACCTGGCCGAGCACTGGGATCTGGCCGAGGACTCGGTCGTCGACGCGGCCGGCGAGCCGCTGATCGGCCTGGCGGAACTGCTGGGGGAGACCGTCATCGACCGGACCAGCCGGTTCCACCACCGGACCACCGAGCCGCTGGATCCGGTCAACGGGCAGGGCGACTCCGCGGTGACGTTCGGCTTCGCCGCGCACCGCGCCGTCGTCGACGTGGACCTGGAATTGGGGCTGGTCCAGGTCGTCGAGCTGGCCATCGCTCAGGACGTCGGGCGAGCGGTCAACCCGCTGGCGCTGCGGGGACAGCTGGCCGGCGGGACCGTGCAGGGAGTCGGGCTGGCGTTGATGGAAGAGCTCCAGGTCGCCGACGGGCAGGTGCTCAACCCGTCCCTGTCCGGATACCTGATCCCCACGATGGCCGATGTGCCGTCGGTGAACGTGGACCTTTTGGAACTCGCTGATCCACACGCGCCCTACGGGATCCGGGGCATCGGGGAGCTGCCGGCGATCTCGTCCACGGCCGCGGTGGCCGCGGCCGTGCGCGCGGCGACCGGACGCGCGGTGAGCAGGGTGCCGATCCGGCCGGAGGACCTGGTGGATTTCAGCTGAAGGCGTCCCAGAGCCCGGTGTCGAGCGCCCGGCCGATGATCGGCGAGGAGGCCCTCAGCTTCGCCACGAAACCCGCGTTGTGGGCCCGGATCTCCTCGTCCATGCCGGTCAGGACGCTGCGTTCGCTGAGGTCCAGCAGCCACAGCGGACGCAGCACCGCGCCCCGCGCGGCCTTGACCTCCTGGGAGGAGATGCCGGCGTGCAGCCACCGCACTCCGGGGAGCTGACTGGGCAGGTAGTACGCGAGGTTGAAGTACTCGCCGGCTCCGTCGAGCCGGTCGTAGTCGAAGCCGACCGCACGCAGGTAGACGGTGTCGTCCCGGCGGTAGAACAGACAGAAGGCGACGGGCGGTTGTCCCTCCTTCGAGCACAGCAGGACCCTGCCGTGCTCTCCGGCGACCTCGCCCTGCGCCCGGAAGGACCGGATGAGCGCCTCGACGTCGGGGGAGCGGCCATAGCGCAGCTCGGTGCGGGCCAGCAGGCGTGCCACGTGCTCGTGGGCGTCGCCCAGGCTCATTTCCTCGACCTGGTAGCCGGCCTCCTCGAACATCCGCATCTCCCGGCGGATGCTGGTGCGGCGTCCGGACGAGAGCGTGCGCAGCCACGCCTCCCGGCCGCCCTCCGGAATCGCGATCCAAGCGTCCGAGTTCAGCGCGACCGGGACGGTGTCCACGCCGCAGGCGCGCAGCAGCAGCACGTCCTCGGTGGTCAGGTACATCGCGACCTGAGCCGGCGGGACGTCGGCGCGCGGAGCCGGCAGGGAGCGCACGGCCTTCAGCAGATGCTCCGCGGCCACGGTGCGGTCCGCGCCGGGGGTCGTCATCACGTGGCTGAGATAGCCGCGGCGCGCGCCGACGAGGATTCCCTGGGACGCGGGGCTCGGCAGTCCCCGGGCGGTCAGGAGGTCCTGCCAGCGTGAGTTCGGATTCGGTTCGCGCTCGACCGCGGCGATCGGCAGCGCGGCCCGGCCGCCGCCGGGCAGCTCGACGTGCAGGCCGCCGGAGGTGCTTCCGGCGGGGAGTCCGCACAGGCGCAGCCACAGTGCGGTGGAGTAGAAGCGTTCGCCGGCGATCTCGTCCCAGGCCGCGTCCGGCAGCCCGCCGAGAGGATCGGCGAAGTAGTCGGTCTGGCCACTGGTCATCGCGATGTCTCCTTCTCCGAGGCGGCTTCGTCCGACGGATCCGGTGCTTCCTCCGGCGGCTTGGGCCGCAGGGCCTCGGCGGGCAGGCTGCGTTCCAGCAGCAGCAGGGCGGGGATCGCGCAGGCTGTCAGGATCGCCAGCACGAGCCAGGGCAGACCGGGACCGACCACGAACAGCTGGGTGAACAGGATCGGGGCGATGATCTTCGCGACCTGATAGCCGTACTGGTAGACGGCCATGTAGCGGCCCCGCAGCTCGGTGATGCTGGCCGCCGCGGCCAGCGCGGTCGAGGTCGGCGACTGCATCATCTCGGCGACCGTGAACACCAGCATGCCGGCGATCAGGAACGGGATCAGCGCGGCGTGCGGGACGCGGGGGCCGGCGGCCATCGCCAGGGACCACAGGACCCACAGGACGCCGGCCGCGGCCAGCACCCGGGTGCGCCGGTGGACCGCGACGGTCCTGGTGACCAGGGCCTGGGTCAGGACCAGCACGGCGGTGTTGACGGTGAACAGGGTCCCGGCCAGCCAGCCGGGCCCGGCCAGGCCCTTGACCACGTACACCGGCAGGGCGACGACGACGGTCGTCAGGCACAGGGAGTAGGCGAGGTTGGTGGCGGTGAAGGCCAGGAACGGCCGGTCGCGCAGGACGGTGCGGTAGCCGCCCGCGGCCTGGCCGGCGCTTCCTGTATTGCCCGTCTTGCCTGTCTTGCTGGTTTTCTCTGTCTTGCCGGTCTTCCCCGTGTTCCCGGCCCGACCGGGCCCGTCGGCGGTCCGGTCGCCGGTCCGGTCGTCGGTGACCATCGTGGCCAGCAGGATCGCCGCCACCCCGAAGCTCACGGCGTTGGCGATGATCGCGGCCTCGTACAGCCCGTGGCGTCCCGAGCCGACCACGAGGCCGGCCAGCAGCGCGCCCGACCCGGTCCCCAGGCTCCGGGTCACCGAGATGCGGGCGTACCAGGCGTCGAGCTGGCGGCCGGCGGAGGTCTCGGCGACGAAGGTGAACACGGTGGTCCAGTAGGACCGCTCCCCGATCCCGACCAGCAGGGCCGCGACGAGCAGGGCCGCGATGCCGTGCACGAACAGGTAGCCGCAGAACCCCACGCCCTGCAGCACCTGCGCGGCCACCACGATGCGGCGCGCGCCGAACCGGTCGGCGCAGGCCCCGGCGAGCAGCGGCACCGGGAGCGTCAAGGCGGTCGCGGCACTCAGGGCCAGGCCCACGTCCCGCAGGGGCAGCCCGACCACCAGGGTGAAGTAGAGCAGCGACAACGGCAGATACAGACCGCTGCCCAGCGCGTCGATGCCGAGCGCGACGAGCATCGCCGTCCTGGTCGGACGCCGCTGCCGGGGGACCGCGGCGTGTGGACCTTCCCCGCTCATGGGCTCCTCATCGGTCGGACCGGCGGTGCCGCCGGACTACTATCAGAGCTTTTAGATAGTAGAACCCCTATATAGTCACCGTCAAATATATGCAGGTGATCGGCGTGTCCTGGCGCGATACGATGGGCTATGCCCTCCGCCGATGACCCGCTGAGCATGCTGCGAGCGATCGCCCACCCGACCCGTCTGGGCATGCTGCGCCAGCTCGCGGCCACGCCCGAGACCTGCGCCTGCGACTTCACGGAACTGTTCGCGGTCCGCCAGCCCACGATCTCCCAGCATCTGAAGGTGCTGCGGGAGGCGGGCCTGGTGCGGACCCGGCGTGAGGGTACGAAGATCTGCTATTCGGTCCGGCCGGAAGCCGTCGCGCGGTTGGCGGAGCTCGTCCAGTCGCTCCAGCCGCCGGCGCAGGACCCGCTCGCCGCGCCGCCCTCGCCGGGCCCGGGAACGCGGAGCCGTTCCCGGGCGACGGCCTCACACGGCGCCTAGGTGGCGCGGTACGGCAAGCGTCGGGGCGCGATCACGGATGGTACTTCTCCGCGACCGTCGCCACGTCGCCGGTCTTGCGGTCCATGGTGACCCGGACCTTCACGCTGTTGTCCTTGGCGGCGGTCTCCAACTGCGCCTCGGTGCACTTCGTGGTGCCGTAGTCGTCCCCGCCGATCGTGACGTTGCCGTCGGGGCCGCCGCAGATCGCGGCCGCGCCCAGGATCCGCGTGGCGTCCGAGACGTAGAAACCCTGGTCCGTACTGCCATCGTCGGGATGGACGATGAACTTGCCGGGTGCGAGGTATTGCAGGGTGCCGACGATCGTGACCTCGTTGCCCGCGTTGGCGACGCCGCCGCCGGCCGTCGAGCTGCTCCGGCCGGTGGGCTGGGTGCTCGACTGGGCCGTGGTGGGGTTCGCCGCCGTCGTGCTGGACGTGCCGCTCGCGGGTGTCGTCGTGGCCGAGGATGTCGCCGGGGCCTGGACGGTCGAGGTGACGGTGACCGGTGCCGGCGCCGCTGCCGGTTTCGAACTGCCGGTTCCGCATGCGGCAAGGCTTCCCGCCACTGCGGTGACTGCGACGATCCCAACAAAACGCGCCCGTGCCATGACATGCCTTCCGTGGTCGATATTGCTCACATCGACATGACGGGTCACGCGGGGAGTGGTTGTCATGGGTCTGATAACGAATCGGTCACGCCGGCCTTCGCCTCACCGGCGCCGGTAGTTCCACTTGGCGCCGACGCCGAGCAGGTGCAGGGCCAGGGCCACCAGACCCAGGAGCATCAGGCTCGTGGGGTCGACCCAGACGTTGGTCGACGTGCCGCTTCCGTGGAGGAAGTAGGCGATGCCGAACAGGACTGCTGCGATCAAGCCCATTGATGTGCCGCCTCTCGGTAAAAGGAGTGGAGTTCAGGAGGGCCCCGGGTACCCAAGAGTTCCCGGTTCAACCGCTCGGATGTTCGTAGTCCCGCGTCGTCGGGGGCTCGGCGGCGGTGAGGCGGTCGCGGTCGGAGAGGATCTCCAGGGTGCGGATCCGGCGTGCCTGTTCCCACCGTGTGCGCTCGTGCTCGGCGAACTGCCGCAGCGCGGCGTGTTGCTCGGGGAGGAGCCCCGGAGCCGTGGCGGCCTGTTCCTCGCTCTCGTCCAGCGTCGCCATCCATGCGGTGCCGACGACCTTCTCGGCGGCCCAGACGGCGTCGTGCTCTGATATCTGCCGCAGCACCCGCGAATACGCGGTCTGCCTCTTGCGGGACTTCCACGGCACCATGGCTGCTCCTGATCGTCGTTCGGGAGGCACCGGGTACCCAGCCGGACGGCGGTCTAACAAGCGGTCCTCGCCCGACCCCGCATCGGCCCTGGTTCAGTCCTCTGCCGGGCTCAGATCGGCCACCAGCAGCGCGATGTCGTCGTCCTTGCCCCGGCCGAAGGTGTCGAGCAGCGCGTCACAGAGTTCCTCGATGCCGCCTTCGCGCCCGACCGCGGCGTCCTTGAAGGCGATGAGGTTCTCGGTGATGTCCGTGCCGCGGCTCTCGACCAGGCCGTCGGTGCACAGGACGAGCCGGGCCGGGCCGGTCAGCTCTACGTCGGTCGTGGTGAAGCGGGCCCGGCCGATGCCGAGCAGCTGGCCGTGCTCGGTGATGAAGCGGCCTGATGGGTCCGCGGCGCTCCCGGTCAGCAGCAGTGGCGGGATGTGGCCGGCGTTCGCGATGCGCAGCCGCCGCCGCCCCGGCTCGACCAGCACCAGGCAGACCGTGGCCGTGACCACCGGGCGGTCGCGGCTGAGCAGGGTGTCCAGCAGTTCCAGGATCGTCTCCGGCGGGTGCCCCTCGATGGCGTAGGCGCGCAGGGCGTGGCGCACCTCGCCCATCAGGATCGCCGCTTCCACGGAGTGCCCGACGACGTCGCCGATCGCCAGCAGCAGGCCGTCGCCGGTGGAGATGGCCTCGTAGAAGTCGCCGCCGATCTCGGCCTGGGCGCTGGCCGGGACGTAGCGCACCGCCAGCTCCACGCCCGCCGGCCGGGGCAGACGCGCCGGCAGGAACGACCGCTGTAGTTGCAGGGCGAGGGCGTGTTCCTCGGCGTAGCTGCGCAAGGACTCCAGCGACAGGGAACAGGCCTGCGCGATCTGCAGCAGCAGCCGGCGGTCGTCCTCGGACGGCGGCTCCTCGACCGAGACCGCGACACAGACCGGGGGCCGGCCGCGATGCGCGCGGACGGCGGCGACCAGGACGTCCCCGGACAGCTTCGGCCCGGGCACCAGGGCGCGCCATTCATGGACCGGCACGAACATCGTCCGGGCCCCGATCCGGGCGCCCAGGACGGTGTCGGTGATCTCTTCGAGCAGGTCGGCCTTGATGGGTTCGGAGACCAGGGGCGAGGCGTCGTCGAGCTGGAAGGTCCGCACCGGCCGCCCGGACAGGCTCAGGTAGACGCTGGCGGCCCCGGCCCCCAGGACGCTGAGGGTGCCGTGGACCGCGGCGGCGGCGAACTGCGTGAACTCGGTGGCCCCGTGCAGCCGGAGCGTGGCCTCGTTGAGCAGGAGCAGCCGCTCGGCCAAGGTCTGTGCCGCGCGGCGGGCGCGGGTGTAGCGCAGGACCGCGGTGATGGTGGCCAGCAGCTCGTCGGGGTCGACGGGCTTGGTCAGGTACGCGTCGGCGCCGCCTTGCAGGCCCTGGGCGCGGTCGCTGACCGAGACGGCCGAGGCCGAGACGTGCACCACCGGGATGTCAGAGGTCTCCTTCGTGCCCTTGATGGTCTGGCAGAGCTCGAAACCGGTCATGTCGGGCAGGACCACGTCCAGCACCGCGACCTCCGGCAGGGGTCCGTTGTCGGCCAGCAGCTCCAGCGCCTCGGCGCCGTCGGAGGCCTCCAGCACCTCGTGCCCGGCCCGGCGCAGCCACTGGGCGAAGACGTACCGGCCGGCCGCGCTGTCGTCGACGACCAGCAGCCGGCCGGGGGAGTCCTCGGAGATCGTCGGGACGCTCACGGCGAGCCGTCCTCGAGGGCCCGGCGCAGGGCGTCGGCGTCCACGGTGTCCTTGCTCAGCATCGCGCGCACGTGCTCCAACCGGGCACGGTCGACCTGCTCGGCCGGGAAGCCGGTGACGACCACGACCGGGATGACGGCGGTCCGGGCATCGGCGGCGAGCACGCGCACCACCTCGTAGCCGTCCACGTCGGGCATGTCCAGGTCGACGACGATCGCCGAGGGCTGCTCGCGCGCGACGAACTCCAGCAGTTCCAGGCCGCCCGGCAGTTGCACCACCCGCTCGGCTACGGCCTCCAGCACCGGACGGACCACGGCCGCGAAACCCGGATCATCGTCGGCGGCGGCGATCAGCGGCAGCCGGGTCGGCTGCGCGGTCTGCGCGGCTTGGGCGACCTGCCCGACCTGCCCGACCTGCCCGACCTGCCCGACCTGCCCGACCTGCCCGACCTGCCCGACCTGCGCGGCCTCCGGTTCCGGTTCCCGTTCCAGCTCCGGTTCCGGTTCGGCGGCGGCCGGCAGGGCCGCGACCACCGTGGTTCCCACGCCGACCGTGCTGGTCAGTTCGATGGTGCCGCCCAGAAGCGTGACCAGGCTGCGCGCGTAGGGCAGCCCGAGCCCGGTGCCGGACTTGCCACGCTGGTGCGTGCCGCGCACCTGGTGGAACTCCTCGAAGACCTTCGTCAGCTCGGCCGGCGGGATGCCGATGCCGGTGTCCTCGACCACGAACTCGATCATGTCCCGCGCCGGCCGGACGCTGAGCCGGACATGGCCGTGTTCGGTGAACTTCAGGCTGTTGCCGATGAGGTTGCGCAGGATCCGGGTGAGCATGGTCTGGTCGGTGACCAGCGTGGGCAGCGCGTCCGGCGCGGGGAAGAGCAGCTGGACGGCGGGGTTCGGGGCGGCGGGCCGCATGACGGCCTCGATCTGCGCCAGCAGCAGCGCCACGTCCACCGGGGCCGGCTGCGGGGTGAGCTGCCCGGCCTCGGCCTTGGCCACGTCGAGCAGATCGTCGACCAGGGACAGCAGCGTCTGCCCGGAGGCGGCGATCAGCGCGACCTGCTCGCGCTGCTGCTCCCCGAGCTCGGCCGGGTCCGATTCGGCCAGCAGCCGGCTCAGCCCGATCACCGAGTTCAGAGGGCTGCGAAGCTCATGGCTGACGTTGGCCCAGAAGCGCGTCTTGGACTCGCTGGCCTCCCGCAGTTGACGGCTCTTGGCCTCCAGCTCGGCGTGCAGCGCGACCACACCTGAGTTGGTCTGCTCCAGCTCGCTGGAGATCTCCGCGTACAGCGCCATGACGCCCGCGTTGGTCTTCTCGAGTTCCTCGTTGAGGAGCCGGAGCTCCTCGCTGTGTGCGCGCGCTTCTTCCAGCGCGATGATCAGGTCCCGGGTCTGGGCGCGCAAGTCGTCCTCGCGATCTGCGGATTCGTCATCGGTCAGGAGTGCCGCCAGCCGGTCGGCGGCTCCCGCGAAGCCGTCCGGCGCCAGCGGCACCGGCAGGCGCAGCCGCACGTGGCCTTGCCGGCCCCGCGTATGGCTGGACACCTCGCGGAGGAGGCGGTGTGCGGATTCCAGCGCCTCGGCGCCCGGGGGCGGACCGTCGCTCCACCGGACGGTCACCTCCAGGGCGGGCGCCGGGTGGGCGGCCAGGGCGAAGCGGACCGTCACGCCGGTGCCGGCCAGACGGTCCCGGCCCAGTTCGCTCAGTGCGGTGGCGAGCCGTATGCGGTCCTGGCGGTCGGCGCCCACGACCTCGGCGATCGTGCGCGCGTCGCGCCGCAGCGCGAAGACGTCTTGCTCGCCGGTCACCGCGACCAGCCGCAGATCCCTCACACCGTCCTCAGCCATGGTCCGGCTCCGCGGTCGCGGGGTCCTTGACCACGACGATGCTCGCGTCGTCCCGGCGCACGCCGGCTTCGCGCAGCAGGTGCGCGGCGATCACCGTGCTGGAGGCGGTGAACAGCCCCGGCATGGCCGCCGGGCTCCAGCGTTCGGTGAGTCCGTCGGAGTGGAACACGATGCCGGCGCCCGGTGGCAGTTCCGCCTCGTGGGCGCGCAGCCGCGGCAGGTGGTGGCCGACGATGCCGGGTGCGGACAGCAGGGCGGAGCGGGCCTGGTCGGCCACGACGAAGGCGCTGATGTTGCCGATGCCGCAGAAGGCGATCCGGCGGCGGTGCCAGTCGATCGCGGCCACCGCGGCCGCGCCGCCGCGGGTGCCGGCCAAAGCGCGGTGCAGCTCGGCGATGATGTCCTTGGGGTCCTCGGAGGTGGTGCGGTGGAAGGCGGCCAGCGCCTGTTCGCTGGCCCGTGCGGCCAGCGGGCCGTGGCCGAGCCCGTCGCAGACCATCACCAGCCAGGGCCCCCGGCCGTCGCCGGAGGCGACCGGCCTGGCACCCCACGCGTCCCCGCACACCTGCTCCCCGCTCAGCGGCCGCGTCAGACCGGTGATGGTCGGCTCGGGCAGGGCTCTGCCGGGCTCCCCCGACTCCGCGCGGCCGTGGAACCGGGCCACCAGCACCGTGCCCCGGCCCATCAGCGAGTGCACGTCCAGGGAGTCCGCCATGCGCTGCACGACGCCCAGGCCCAGCCCCGGGGTCCCGGCGGTGGAGACCCCGGCGCGGCGCGCGTGATCGAGGTCGGCGATCCCCGGGCCGTGGTCGATGGCCAGCAGTTCCACCGCGGCCACCGGTCCGGCCTCGATGAGCCGCAGCAGCAGCGCCCCGTCGTCGGCGTGGTGGGCGAGGTTGACCGCGACCTCGGTGACCGCCAGCTCGATCTGGCCGATCCGGTCGGCGGACATGCCCACCCGGCGGGCCAGCTCCGCAGCGCTGCGCCGGGCGCGGGCGGTCAGCGAGACGTCCTGGCGGATCCAGACCTGGTCGGCGGCCGCGGTGGTCAGTGGGTCCACTTGACCACCGTCACCGTGGTGCCCTCACCGGGTGCGGTGACCAGGCTGAAGTCGTCCACGAGGCGGCGGGCGCCGGACAGGCCCAGGCCCATGCCGGTGCCGGAGGACCAGCCGTCGCGCAGGGCCAGGTCGGTGTCGGGGATGCCGGGGCCCTGGTCGGTGAAGGCCAGGCGGACGCCGCGGGCGCCGGCGCGCTGCAGCAGCCAGCCCTCCATCCGACCGCCGCCGCCGTAGACCAGGGTGTTGCGGGCCAGCTCGCTGGCGGCGGTGACCAGCTTGGTCTGCTCCACGAGCGAGAGCCCGCAGTCCACGGCCAGCGTGCGGGCCAACTGCCGCGCCCGCACCACGTCGTCGGAGGAGACGATGGGCTGTGTGTGGAGTGCTCCGGCGGTCGTGTCCCGCTGCGGATCGGTCACGCCGTGGCCGTTCGTCGGGCTCTGGCGCTCTCTGCCAGGATGGCCAGGCCCTGCTCCAGGTTCAGCGCGGTGCGCACGCCGCCCAGGGACAGGCCCAGCTCGACCAGGGTGATGGCCACGGCCGGGCGCATGCCGACCACGACGGTCTCGGCGTCCAGCAGCCTGCTGATGGCGGCGATGGTGGCCAGCATCCGGCCGACGAAGGAGTCGACGATCTCCGCGGCGGTGATGTCGATGACCACCCCGCGGGCGCTGTGCTTGACCACCTGCTCGGCCAGGTCGTCCTGCAGGTTCAGCACGGTCTGGTCGTCCAGGTCGACCTGGATCGACACCAGCAGGTTCTCGCCGATGCGCAGGATCGGCAGCCTCTCGCTCACGCTCCCGGTACCCCCTCGGAACGGACGGCGCCGTTGGCCAGCCCGCGCAGCGCGTGCCGCAAGGCGTCGGCCAGAGTCGCCTTGGTGACGATGTCGCCGAACTCGATGCCCAGGGCCACGATGGTCTGCGCGATCTGCGGCCGGATCCCGGACACGATGCACTCCGCACCCATCAGCCGCGCCGCGACCACGGTCTTGAGCAGGTGCTGCGCGACTTCGGTGTCGACCGCCGGCACCCCGGTGATGTCGATGATCGCGCGCGCCGACCCGGTGTCGACCAGGGCCTGCAGCAGCTTCTCCATCACCACCTGGGTCCGCGCCGAGTCCAGCGTGCCCACCAGCGGCACACCGATCACCCCGTCCCACAGCTTCACCACCGGCGTTGACAGCTCCAGCAGTTCCTCGCCCTGGGAGCTGATGATCTGCTCCCGGGTCGCCGTGTAGCTGTCCACCGTGAACATGCCCAGGGCGTCGGTCAGCCGGGACAAGGCGAGGTAGGCCGCCACGTCCGCGGTCGACCCCTCATCCAGCAGCCGCTCCAGGCCGGCCTTCAGCGCGAACACGCTGACCGCCGTCTCCGTCGGGCTGAAACCCTGCCGGGCCCGGTTGCGTGACAGCTCCGTCAACAGCGCGCGCACCTCGGTCCAGGCCTCGGCGTCGGGATCGAGCACGCCGCCCCGAAGGGCGTCGACGATCGCGCTGTAGAGCTCGTGCAGCTCGCGGTCCAACTCGGCGCGGCTGACGCGGGCCGCCAGGGTCCGCGACACCATCTCGATCCAGCCCGCCGCGAGCTCGTCACGGCGGTCGGTCATCAAGTCCAGCAGATGACCCGCAGAATCCTGCTCCACTGATTTCCTCACTTCCTCACGGCGTCCTCACGCTCCCGGCGCGGTGAGTCTATGGCAGTCCCCGAGGTCGCGGGGTTGTCACGGGGTGTACGCAAGGGAGGCACCGCTGTCCGCCTCGACGTGCAGTTTGAACCGCTCCACGTCGACCGCGATCTGCAGGTCGTCCAGGCCCAGCACGCCGGCGGCCTTCTCGATGAGGCCGTCGGGCTCCCAGGCGATGTCGACGGTAACGCGCGTGCCGCCGGCGTCGATCGCGGCGAAGGTCACGGCGCCGGAGTGGTAGAGATCACCGTCGACGCTCTCCCAGGCGATGCGCTCGCCCGGGCGCTCGTCGGTGATGCGGGCTTCGAACTCGCGCGTGACGCCGCCGAGTTCGGTCGTCCAGCGCGAGCGGCCGCCGCCGAGCGTCTCGACCTTCCGCACGCCGCTCATGAAATGCGGGAAGGACTCGAAACGCGACCAGCAGCCGTAGGCGGCGCCGATCGGGACGTCCACGTCGATGGAATGGCTCACCAGGTTCATGCTCAGTCCTTTGACCATGTCGATTCGGGGCGGATCCGGTGCGGGGGGCGCGGGCCGGGCACTACCGCCGCCGCATCATCATCACCACGACGAGGACCAGCAGGATGAGCACGATGGCGCTGACGCTGATGTACACGGGGTCTCCTATCCCTGGTCCGGCTTCGGGGCCGGGCTGGCGAGTCGGCCCCTTGTAGCCAGGAAAGCGATAGGCAAACTTGGGAATTGAACGGAAGCCCGGTCAGTCCCGGGTCTGTATCAGTCGCCGGTCTGCGTTAGTGCTGGGTTTGCGTCAGTCGCGGGTCTGCGTCAGTCGTCGGTCTGCGGGCCGTACCAGTCCAGGCACACCACGACCGCGTCGTCGTCGGCGTCGGCCGACCTGTGGTCGGACACCTCGCGCAGGATCGCGATCGGCACCTCGGCCGGCGGCAGCAGGGCCGAGTCGTTGATGCCCCGGTGCAGAGCCTTCTCGACATAGGCCTCGCCCAGCGGCGAGCGGGCGGTGTGGACGCCGTCGCTGACGATGACCAGCCGGTCGCCGGGGAGCACCTGGAAGCTCTGCGGTTTGTAGGCGGTCTCCTCGAACATGCCCAGCGGCAGCTGGGCCTCGACGGTGATCTGCTCGATGGAGCGGCCGCGGCGCCGCCAGATCTGCGGCGACCCGGCGTCCACGACCGTCACCTCGCCGGTGTCGTAGGCGAAGGACATCAACAGGGCCGCGACGTAGAGCTCGCCGCGGTGCTGCGCGAACACGGCCTGGTCGGCCAGCGCCGCCTGGTCGGCCAGGGCCAGGCCGGCGCGGCGGGCGTTGCGCAGGGCGTTCACGGCCAGGGACGTCAGCAGCGCCGCCGTGATGCCCTCTCCCATGCCGTTGACGACGGCCAGGCTCAGGCTGGTGTCGTCGGCGGCCCAGTCGTAGCCGTCGCCGCGGATCGCGTAGGCCGGCTCCAGTTGGGCGCCGAGGGCGTATTCACGGCGCCGGCTGGAGCGGCCGGGCAGCAGTTCCCACTGGGTCTCCGCGGCCAGCGTGAGCCGGGCGGCGCGGCGGGCCCGCTGGTATCGGTCGGTGTCCCGGTCGGCGACCACGATCTCGTGCCCGAGCAGGCGGGCGACCGACTCCAGCGCCTCGATCTCGGCGGCGTCGGCGTCATCGGCCGGCAGGCGCGCGGTCAGGGTTCCGTGCCGGTCGCCGCGCACGGTCATCGGCACAGTCACCACGGCGATGTCCTCGTCCGGCTGGTGCACGAGCGGCTGCTGGCCGGCGAACACCCGGCCCTCGATGCTGTCCCGGACCGGCAGCGGGGCCGCGTCCGGCGGACCGGCGACCGGGATGAGCACCCGCAGCCCGTAGTCGACCAGGTGCACCTGGACGTCACTGATACCCATGGTGAGCAGGACGGCCCGCAGTGTCTCCGGCAGCGCCTCGGGGGCGGCGGAGTGCAGCGCCCGCTGCACCGCTGGATAGTCGATCACTTCGTTTCCTGATTCTCTGCGCTCCCCGTCGCGGCGGTCCCGCGGGCGGGCGGGTGGTTGCCTCGGCTAAGGAGTGGCACAGTGGTGGCGTGCCCCAGGATCCGCCGCTGTTCGAGACGGTCGCTGGGACGGCTGCCGCCGTCGTGGAACTGCTGGACGCTTTGCAGGGGCGGGGCCTGGAATCGCTGCCAGGGGGTCCGGTTCCACCTTCTCAGTTGCGGGCCCTGCGCGCCATCGAGCGCTCCGAGGGCATCAACCTGCGCGCCCTGGCGAACGTCCTGGGAACCCGGCCCCCGGCCGTCAGCCGCTTGTGCGACCGCATGGAGGCCGACGGCCTCATCCAGCGCACCCCGAGCACCAACAGCCGCCGCGAGGTCGAACTGCGGCTGAGCCCGCGGACCCGCCGGGTGCTCGCCGACGTCCGCTCCGCCCGACTGCGGGAGCTGCAGGAGGTCGTCCGGACGCTGCCGCCGGATTCCCTGGCGGGGCTGTCGATCCATCTGGGCCGGCTGCAGGCGGCGATCGAGAAGCGCCTGCGCGCCGGCGGGCCGGACGGCGGCCGGGAGAGCGGTGTGGCTTGACGGCGGTGGCTTGACGGCCGGGCGGCACATGCGATGCTCTGGACCGCGGTGACCTCGCGCGACGGGCGACGGCGGTGGTTCGGGGGCCGACGGAATGTTGCCATATGTAAACGATTGATTCTACAGTTCGGTGCGAGCGGCACCCGCCGCCCGGGTCGATCGCGCCGCCGCAGGGCGGATCGCGCCGATCCGCCGCCGACCAGGGGTTCCCGTGCCCCCGCACGCAGGATCGTGAGATGAACAGTATCCGCTATACGGTCACCGACCACCGGGACCACGCACTCCTCACCCTGACCGGCGATCTGGACTTCGCGGCGCACGCCGACCTGGAGGCCCGGGTGGTCGAACTGGTCGGGGCCGGACGCCCGGTCGTCGTCGACTGCGCGGGGATCACGTTCATGGACTCGATGGGCCTGCGCGCCCTGGTCGCCGGTCTGCTCGCGGCCGAGGACGCGGGCGTGGGCTTCGCGTTGGCCGCGCCCTCGCCGCCGGTCCTGCGCGTGCTGGAGCTGTCCGGCACCCTCGAGCGCTTCTCGGTGCGGGAGCCGGATCCGGAGCGGCCGCAGGGCTGAGACCGCGATGTGGCCGGCGACGAACACGGCGATGAACACGGCGATCGGTGAATCGAGACGGCGGGGCGGGGTATCGGCGTCGGACATGCGCGGTACTCCGGTCCCGTCGCGGAAGGGAGCCCCGACGTGCCCGTCGAATCCGTGACGGAAAGCCTCGACCCGACCGCCGCGGCCTCGATACTCGCCCTGGCCCCGTTCCCCGTCGTCGTGGTGGACGGCGACGGCCGGGTCGCCGAGGCCAATCCCGCGGCGGTGCGGAGCGTCCCGGGCATGCGGGTCGAGGCCGACTTCCAGGACTGCGTCCCCTCCTGGCTGGCCGACGCGCACGCCTGCGGCCGCTCGCGGGCCAGCGGCTGGATCGGGAACCGGCGCGTGCACGGCACGGCCGGCCGGTGGCCCGGGGGCCGGATGGCCTGGTGGCTGGCCGGCGACGGCGGGCCCGAGGCCGCGGCGGCCGGCTCGGCGCTGGACCCGGGCGGCACGGCCTTCCTGGTCGAGGCGTCGAACCAGCTGATGTCCTCGCTCAACGTCGAGCGGTCCCTGGAGATCACGGCCACCCTGGCGGCCCGGCACCTGGCCGAGGTCGCCGTGGTCGTCGCGCCGCCGGCCCGGCGCCGCGTCTCCATCACGCGCGTCACCCGCGCCGGCGCCGTCGAGCGGCGGGTGCTGCGGGTCGACCCGGCCGAGGTGCCCGGACTGTCCGAGGCGCTGCAGGGCTTCCCGCCGGTGCCCTCGCGCTGGATCGATCCGGCCACCGCCCCGGACTGGCTGGTGCCGGACGGTCTGGCGGAGCTGGGTTCGCTGATCGTGACCCCGCTGCCGGGCAACGGGATCCCGGCCGGCGCCCTCATCCTGCTGCGCGGCCGGGGCCAGGAGCGGTTCACCGAGCCCGAGGAGGCGCTGGCCCGGGTGTTCGCCGCGCGCGCCGGCGCCGCGATCAGCGCGGCGCTGCTGTTCACCCGGCAGTCCACGCTGGCCCGCACGCTCGCCGAGGACCTCATGCCGCCGAGCCTGACCCCGACGAGCAGCGGCTCGGCGGCGACTTCTACGACTTCCACGGGCCCGTGCCCGCCGATCCCGGGATCCTGGTGGTCTTCGGCGACGTCTGCGGCAAGGGCGTGGCGGCCGCGATGCTCGCCGGGAAGATCCGGACCAGCATCGGCGCGCTGCGGATGGTGGAGAGCGACCACGAACGCATGCTCCAGCTGCTCAACCGCGCGCTGCTCAGCTCCCGGCACACCCGCTTCGCGACGCTGGTGCTGGCCTCGGCCCGGCGCGTCGAAGACGGCGTGGCGGTCCGGGTGACCTGCGGCGGACACCCGCCGCCGCTGGTGGTGCGGACCGACGGGACCGTGGAGCGCACCGCGACCCGCGGCACGCTCATCGGGGCGGTGGAGTCGGTGCGGGCCACCGGCACCGAGCTCGTGCTGGCCCCGGGGGAGACCTGTCTGCTGTACTCCGACGGCATCACCGACGCCGTCGGAGGCCTCACCGGGACCGAGCTGTACGGCTCCGAGCGTCTCGAGCAGGCGCTGGCCGGTTGCGCGGGACTGCCCGCCGAGGCCGTCGTCGAACGCGTCCAGATGCTGGCGGAGCAGTGGCTGTCCTCGAACCGGCGCGACGACATGGCCGTCGTGGCCATCACCGCGCCGATGACGCCGATCACACCGCCGGTTTCGAATGCCGCGGCGGTGGACATCCAGGCAGCCCAAAACCCGTACGACAGCTGAAAGTGGAGAGAACGCGAGTGGCTGAGTACTCCGACTGGTTCAGCGGAGCGGACACCGGCAGGGAGGCGGCCGGCGGTGTTCCCACCGCCGTGAGGGCACAGGCCGTCAGCGCACAAGCCGTCAGCGACTATTGGAACGCCCTGATGGCCCGGGACGAGTCGGCGGCGCTGGCCGCGGCCTGGGCCGCGCTGGACCACGGCGTCCCGCCGGAGAGCGTGGTGCTGGACCTCGTGGGTGCCGCGCAGTCCCGGGTGGGCGCCGAATGGGCCGCCAACCGTCTCAGCGTCGCGCAGGAACACGCCGCGACCGCGCTGGGCGACCGCGTCCTGGCCGCCCTGGGCGGACATCCCGGCTACCGGCGCGGGGCCCCCGAGCCGCGAGGCCGGGTCACGGTGGCTTGCGTGGACGGCGAGTGGCACGCGATGCCGGCCCGGCTGCTGGCCGAAGTGCTCTCGCTGAGCGGCTGGCGGGTGGACTTCCTGGGCGCCCACGTCCCGGGACCGCACCTGATCGCGCATCTGCACGAAAGCGGACCGGACGTCGTCGCCCTGTCGGCGAGCCTGGCGCTGCGGCTGCCCGACGCGCACGCCGCGATCACCGCGTGCCAGGC
The DNA here is from genome assembly GCF_041260665.1 of Catenulispora sp. GP43. Lineage (NCBI taxonomy): Bacteria > Bacillati > Actinomycetota > Actinomycetes > Catenulisporales > Catenulisporaceae > Catenulispora > Catenulispora sp. GP43. The sequence continues at coordinate 164,226 of NZ_JBGCCT010000020.1, forward strand.
GGCCTCGGTCCCGGTCCTGGCCGGCGGCGCCGCCTTCGGCCCGAACGGGGAGTACGCACGCCTGCTCGGCGCGGACGCCTGGGCCCGCGACGCGCGCTCGGCGCTGGCCGTGCTCGACCGGCCCATGCCGCGCCCGCGCCCGCCGCACCAGGCCGTCGACGACCTCCCGCATCTGGCCGACCAGGAGTACACGCACGTCGCGACCAACCGGCCGCGGATCGTCGCCGCGATCGTGTCCGCGCTGGGGGAGCGGAACCCGATGATGCGCGAGTACACCCCGCAGCAGATGCAGTACACCATCGAGGACATCGACCATGTCGTACGGTTTCTGGCCTGCGCGCTGTACGTCGACGACGCTTCCCTGTTCGCGGCGTTCATCGCCTGGACGCGGGCGATCCTCACCGATCGCGGCGTCCCGGCACAGGCCCTGACCAGCGCGCTGGATCTGCTCGGAACACAGCTGCGGGACTTCCCCCGGGCCGTGGGCCTGAACGCCGCCGGGCACGCCGCGATGGAGGCGCAGGCGGCATGACCGAGCTCGCGGTGGAACCGATCCTCGGCGACGACGGCGCCACGGTGCTGGGGCTGAGCGTGCGCGGCGTCCTCGACCACGACAACGCTGAGGAGTTCCTGGAGGCCTTTCGCGCGGCCCTGCCACACCTGCGTGAGGCGGGCGGTGATGTCCGGATCGACTGCGCGGACGTGCACTCCTGCGACTATGCCGGCCTGTCGGCGCTGCTGATGGCACGGCGCGAAGCCGCGGAGACCGGCGCGCAGCTGATCCTGGAGCGGCAGAGCCCGCAGTTGGCGGCCCTGCTCGCGGTCGGCGGTGTCAGCGACCTGTTGTCGCCCGGGGAAGCGGCGGACGCCGAGGACGGCGAACAAGACTTCGGAAGTGACCAAGCCTTCGGAAGCGACCCCGGCGGCGGCGACCCCGGCGACGAACCGCCCGAGGTGGCGGTGACCTGGCACGGCCCGGTCCCGGTGATCACCCTGGCCGGCCAGGTCGACCTGGACAGGGTCGAGGACATCACCGCCGCGTTCGCCGAGGCCCGCGAGGGGGCGCCGCAGGGGCGGACCGTCGTGGACCTGTCCCGCCTGGAGTTCGCGGACTCGACCACGCTCCACGTCCTGCTGCAAGCCCGGGCGGCGAGCGAGCTGGTGCTGGTCGGTCCGCTGCGTCCCCAGGTGCGCCTGCTGTTCCAGGTCACGGATCTGATCGAGGTGTTCCACTTCGCCGACGGTCTCGACCCGGCGATCGGCTCCCTGGGTCTGGCCCCGTGATGAGCGAGCAGGAGACCCCGGAGCACGCCGCGCCCGACGACGGGCGGCTGGTCATCACCTCCGACCAGTCCGACCTGGCCGGCGCGCGCCAGATCACGGCGGGCCACCTGCGCGAATGCTGTGACTGGGTCGACCGCGACGCGGTCCTGCTCGTGGTCTCGGAGCTGTTGAGCAACGCGGTGCTCCACGGCGGGGGCTGGTGGCGGCTGACCGTGACCGCCTCGCCGGGGCAGCTGCGGATCGAGGTCGAGGACAAGGAGAGCCTGGTCCCCTCCATCCGCCAGGTCGACATGAAGGGCGCCCCCGGCGGTCTGGGAATGCATATCATCAGCAAACTCGTCACCAGCTACGAGGCGGCGGTGCACCCCGCCGGTACCGGGAAGACCGTCCGCGCCTTGTGGAGCCGGCCCGGGCTGCCCGCCTAGCTAGGAGAACCAGTGCCAAACCCGCGACTGCTCACCCCTGAGGAGACGCTCGCCGAGGAGAAGCTCGCCGAGGCGAAGAAGCTGTTGAGCCTCCCGCGTATCGTCGTGATCTGCGGCTCCACCCGCTTCATGGCCGAGATGGCCGAGGCCGATCTGCGGGAGACCAAAGCCGGAAAGATCGTCGTCAAACCGGGCTGTGACCTGAAGTCGCCGCACGCACTCTGGTCCGATCCCCTCGAGGCCGAGGCGCTGAAGGCCCGACTCGACGATCTGCACCGGGCGAAGATCCGGCTCGCCGATGAGGTGCTCATCGTCGGCGACTACGTCGGGGACAGCACCCGAGCCGAAATCGCCTACGCCCGGTCGCTGGGCCGGCCCGTGCGGTTCACGCACCCCGACGTCGACCCAGAAGCCTGACCCGCCGCCGGATCCCCGTGCGCGACCCGTTCCTCGCACATCTGTGTGTCCGATCTCGTTTGCCTTCGTCGGGCAGGGGCATGCGGAGCCGACGCCGGCCGGTCGCGTCGAATACGCGCCGGCTGCTGAGGAAAAGGAGCCGGGATGAGTACACGCGCCGTATCGCGAACCCGTCGTCAGGGTTCGTGGACCCGGCACCGCGGCTCGTGGTCCGCGGTGTCGCACTCGCACAAGGGGGCCCTGGACGCCCTCGGCCGCGCCGGCTTCGTCGCCCGCGGCGTGGTCTACCTGCTGGTCGGCTGGATCGCGCTGCTCATCGCGCTGGACCGCCGGGCCGGTGAGGCCGACCGCACCGGCGCCCTGGAGCTCATCGCCGGCAAGCCGTTCGGCTTCGTCGTGCTCTGGTTCCTGGTCGTCGGGTTCGCCGGGATGGCGGCGTGGCGGACGATGCTGGCGGTGCGGCCGCACCGGCCCGACAAGGACGGAGCCGGTTCCCGGCTCGCCTCCGCCGGCAAAGCGGTGCTGTACATCGTCGCGGCGTACACCACGGCCCGGTTCGCGGCCACCGGCCATGCGAGCGGTTCCTCGAACCAGCAGTCCACCGACTTCACCACCGACCTGATGCGCCACGGCGGCGGCCGGTGGCTCGTCGGCGCGGTCGGGGCGGCCCTGGTGATCGGCGGCGGCTTCATGATCAAGAACGCGCTGGAGAAGAAGTTCGCGAAGGAACTGCGGACCGGCTCGCTGTCCGGTCCCGCCCGGCGCCGGGTGCTGATGCTGGGCGCCGTCGGCAAGACCGCGCGCGGCGCGATCGTGGTGGGCGCGGGCGGCTTCCTGATCGACGCGGCCGTCCGGTTCGATCCCTCGCGCGCCCGCGGCGTCGACGGCACTCTGCGGGCGCTGGCCGCCGCTCCGCTCGGCGTGCTCGCCCTGATCGCGATGGCCCTGGGCCTGGCCGCGTTCGGCGCCTACTCGTTCTGCGAGGCGCGGTGGCGGCGTCTGTAGCGGTGTCTGTGTCTGTAGCGGCGTCTGCGGCGGCGGGCCGATCCGGGTTCGGTCCCCCGCCGTCCGCACCGGGCTCGCGAGCGTGCCGCCGATGAGCCGAGCTGTCGATCAAGGTCGTGTTCGCCCGCAGTGCGTGCGGGCGTCCGCAGGGAGGAACCGGGTGAGCGTCGACCGTCGGAGCCGCACCTTGGCCCAGATCGCGGTGCTCTGTCTGCTCGCGGCCCTGGCCGCGCTGGTGGTCACCGTCATCTTCTTCCACGGCCTGATCATGGTCGCGGCGGTGCTGGCCACGGTGCTGCTGACCGGGGTCGGCGCCTGGTGGTTCATCGCCCGCCGCGGAGTTCTGAGATGGCTGGGAGCGGCGCTGGCGGCGGCCGCGCCGGTGGTGCTGATCGTGCTGTCCGCGGTGGCCGGCTTCTGGCTCGACGGCGTCGCCGTCGCGCTGCTGGGGGCCGCCGGGCTGCTCTGCGCGCGGGCCGCGGTGCGGGGGCTGGACCGGCCGCCGGAGTTCGAGCGGCCGCGCTACCGGCGCACCGCCCGGCCCCGCAAGCCGGTGCTGATCATGAACCCGGCCTCCGGGGGCGGCAAGGTCGGCGAGTTCGGCCTGGTGGCCAGGGCCGAGTCCCTCGGCGCCCGGGTGCTCCTGCTGGATCCCGACGCCGACCAGGACGTCGCCGCGATGGCGCGCCGGGCCGTGGCCGAGGGCGCGGACCTGCTCGGCGTGGCCGGCGGCGACGGTACGCAGGCCCTGGTGGCGGCGGTCGCGGCCGAACACGGTCTGCCGTTCCTGGTGCTGTCCGCCGGCACCCGCAACCACTTCGCGATGGACCTGGGCCTGGACCGCGACGATCCGGCCGCCGGCCTGGACGCCCTGCGCGACGGGGTGGAGCTGCGGGTGGACCTCGGGACGGTGGGCGACAGGCCGTTCGTCAACACGGCGTCGTTCGGCGCCTATGCCGAGATCGTCCAAGACCCGCGATACCGGGACTCCAAGGCCGGAACGGCGCTGGACAGCCTGCCCGACCTGCTCCCCGCCGACGGGGCGTCGCTCGCCGTGGACGCCGACGGCGACCGGCTGCCCTCCCCGCACGTGCTTCTGGTGAGCAACAACCCTTATCTGGAGTCCGGCACCCTCGGTGGCGGGCGCCGTCCGCGCCTGGACCGAGGGCTCCTGGGCGTGGTGGCCGTCCGGGTGGAAGGCGCGCTCAGCGCGGCGCAGACGGCGCTGCTGGGGGCCGGGTCCGCAGCGGTGACCGTGCGCGAAGCCCGCGAGGTGCGGGTCGAGGCGGCCCAGCCGCGGATCCCGGTCGCCGTGGACGGCGAGGCCCTGAGCCTGGAAGCGCCGGTGGTCTGCACGATCCGCCCCGGTGCGCTGCGCGTCCGCGTGCCGCGCAACCGGCCGCACAGCGCACCGCACCGGCCGTTGCGGACCGAGTGGCGCACCGTGCTGGGCCTGGCGCTCGGCCGTCTCGGGACCGCTCCGCACGCCGGAGGCCAGCGGTGAGCGGCCGGTCGCTGGTGCGCCGGCTCGGGGACCTCGACGCGCAGGCGTACGCCGCCGTGGCCCGCACGCCGACCTCCGACGCCGTCGACGTGGCGCTGCGCAGGCTCTCGCGGGCCGCGAACCACTCGAAGATCTCGTTCGCCGTCGCCGCGGTGCTGGCCATCCGGCCCGCGGCGCCCCGCCTGGCCGCCGAGGCCGGGGTGGGCGCCGTCGCGGTCGCGTCGGTGAGCGCGAACCTGCTGGCGAAGCGGTTGGCGCGCAGGCCCCGTCCGGCGCGCGCCGAGCCGGGGCTGTTCCCGAGACGGTACGTCGTGATGCCGCGCTCGGCGTCGTTCCCGTCCGGGCACACGGCCTCCGCCGTCGCGTTCGCGGTCGCCGTCGGGCGGATCCTGCCGGCCGCGGCGGCGCCGTTGGGGGCGCTGGCCGCGACGGTCGGATACTCGCGGGTCCACACCGGCGTGCACTATCCCGGTGACGTGGCCGGGGGAGCGGTGCTCGGTGCGGGCAGCGCCGCGCTGGTGCTCGGCGTGATGCGAGCCAGGCGGCGGGCCGTTCACAGGTAGCGCGGCACAGGTGGTCAGGGTGGAGGAATCGGAGGGGGCCGTGAGTGCTGAATCAGTGCACAGCGAAGACCAGGGGAGCGGTACCGCCGCCGACGGGACAGTGGTCAACCCGCCGCGCAACGTCCCGCACTGGACCGGGTGGCTTCTGCTCGCCCTGGGCGTGCTCACGCTGCCCTGGACGGCGAACCTGGCCGTCTACCTGCCGGACAAGTCCGAGGCCGCGCACTACAACGCCTCGTGGGTCGGCTTCGACCTGCTGCTGTGCGCGCTGCTGATCCGGACCGGCTGGTCGTTGCTGCGCCACCGGGCCTATGTGGAGGTCACGGCGGCGATGACGGCGGTGGTGCTGTTCATCGACGCCTGGTTCGACGTGCTGTCCGCGCCCACCGCGAAGGAATTCGCGGTGGCCTTGGCGCTGGCGCTGTGTGTGGAGGTGCCCTTGGGCTGTTTCTGCCTCTGGGTATCCGTCCGGGCCGAGTACGAGCGCCGGCGCCGCGAGGAGCTGATGAGCACCTTGGTCCAGCGCCTTGTGGCCCTCAACCGTCGAAGTCCCGCCCGCAAAAAAAGCCGGCTGCCCTAGCCTTCGGTCCCCGGTACCGACTCCACGATGGTGAACATCTCCGTGATCCCGGCGAGGTCCAGGATGCGGGTCACCGGGGCCGAGGGCGCGGCGAGCGTGACGCGGCGGTCGTACTCGGCGGCGCGCTGGAGCGTGTGGACCAGCACGCGCAGGCCCATGGAGTCCAGGAACGTGACCTGTGCGCAGTCGATGACGAGGTCGCTCGAGCCGTCCCAGGCCTGCTCGATGTCCGCCTGGAAGAGGCGGTGGGCCGCGAGGTCCACGTCGCCGGCGACCGCGAGCACCACGTGGTGTGGTGTCTGCGTCACGGTGGAGGAGAATTCCATGGGCGGCTCCTGTGCTCGATGGTGCAAGGCACGCTGCCGCCGCTGGTGGCGGACACCGGTTCGGGGGTTCGCCCTGACTCTACCAACGAGACCGCGAACGGTTTCCCGTGCCCCGTTCCGGCGGGACCGGCGCATGATGTGACCCGGGCCACGGTCGGCGACACCGTTTGGTTCCCATCGGCTGGGGCATAGCGGCTCCTCGCCCACCGGATGCACCGGCAGTGGCCCGAGCAATGAGACATCGCCGGAGAACAGACATGGATGCTGAAACACAGCCCGCGGGGACAGCCCGCGTTGCCGAGGCCGCTGCTGAGACCGTCCTGATCGAGGTCCCGGCCCACGCCGACTACCTGCCGGTCATCCGCTCGGCCAGCGCGCACGTGGCGACCAGGGCCGGGTTCACCCTGCCGGAGGTCGCCGACCTGCGCCTGGCCGTCGACGAGGCCTGCGGGCTGCTGCTGCGGCACACGGTGCGCGACGAGCAGGCGGGCCTGTCCGGTCTGGGGGACCTGGCGTGCCGGTTCGTCCTCGAGGCCTCCGAGCTGCGCGTCATCCTCAGCCGGGACGCGCGCAACGCCGCCCGGCCGCAGGACGACGAGTTCGGCTGGACCATCCTCAGCGCGCTGGTGGACGACATCCAGTGGAAGGTGGAGGGTCCCACGGTGCACGTGGAGATCCTGAAGCGCCGCACGGCGGGAGAGTGACCGTGAACGCGCCCGCCAAGCAAGAGGACTATGCCCGGGAACGGGCCGCGGCCCGAGCCGCACTGGTCCGGCTGCGCAAGATGCCGCCTGGTGATCCCGAGTACGGGAGCCTGCGCGACTACGTCATCGGCGAGTACATGTCCTACGCCCGGTACATCGCGGGCAAGTTCCGCCAGCGCGGCGAGGCGCAGTCGGACCTGGAACAGGTGGCCTACCTCGGCCTGGTCAAGGCCGTCGACAACTTCGACCCGGACTACGGCGCGGCGTTCCTCACCTACGCCACCCCGATGATCGCCGGCGAGGTCCGGCGGCACTTCCGGGACACCACCTGGGACGTGCACGTCCCCCGCCGGGTGCAGGAGAACGCCCTGGCGGTCCGCGCCGCCGAACGCGAACTGTCCCAGCAGCTCGGCCACCCGCCGACCGCCGCCGAGATCGCCGAGCGCCTGGAGCTGACGGCCGACGAGGTGGCCGAGGCCTACGAGGCCAGCGCCGCGCACCACACCGCCTCGCTGGACGTCCCGGTGTCCATGGCCGACGGCGATGGCGCCAGCATGGGCGAACTGATGGGCGACGTCGACCCCGGCTTCGACCTGGTCGTCGACCGCGAGGCGCTCAAACCGCTGCTGGCCGAGCTGAGCACCCGGGACAAGAAGATCCTGCTGATGAAGTTCTTCCGCAACATGTCCCAGGCCCAGATCGGCGCCGAGCTCGGCGTCTCGCAGATGCAGGTGTCGCGGCTGCTGTCGCAGATCCTGGGACGGCTGCGGGAGAAGGTCGAGGCCGGATAGCGGGACGGAGGTGGCCACGTGTTTGGCCCGCCGCGAACCGGCTCAGGGTCCGACAGCCGGCTTCAGCAAGCTGACGGCCTCGGCGACCGTGGGCGCGAAAGTGAGGATCTGATCCAGCCCCGCGATGTGGAAGACCCGCGTCAGCCCCCGGTTCAGCCCCGCGACCACCAGCCCGCTGTTCTGCGCCTTGGCGCGCTGGTACGCGGCGACCAGGACGGTTATGCCGGTGGAGTCGCAGTAGGCGAGCTCGGTCAGGTCCACGACCGTCGGGGTGTCCGTGGTGCACGGAACGCCGCGCAATGCCATCGTCAGCTCCGGAGCCGTGTGGTGATCGAGCTCGCCGCTCACCGCCACCACGGCGGCTCCGGAGGCGTCATCGTGGCGCAGGACGGTCAGAGTGCTGTCGGTCACCTGTGCTCCTGGGCGGCTGAGGGGTACCTTTACACGTCCCCCAAGGATAGAAGGCCATGGCGTCGCGTGTTGCCATGGAGCTTCGGTGAACGAAGGGCTTGCGGTGGTGCGTCACGATGACGGCGGACCCGCGGGGCCGCCGGCGGGCTGGGCCGAGGTCTTCGCCGCCGACCCGGAAGTCGGCGCCGACCTGGCCCGCGTGGACTGGGCGGGGACACCGCTGGGCCCGCCGGACGGCTGGCCGGTGAGCCTGCAGACGGCGGTGAGCATCCTGCTGGCCTCCAAATTCCCCATGTGGATGGCCTGGGGCGAGGAACTGACCTTCTTCTGCAACGACGCCTACCGGCGGGACACGCTGGGGCAGAAATACCCGTGGGCGCTGGGCCGGCCCTCCCGGCAGGTGTGGGAGGAGATCTGGGACGCCATCGGCCCCCGGATCCAGACCGTGCTCGCCACCGGCCAGGCGACCTGGGACGAGGCGCTCCTGCTCTTCCTCGAGCGGTCCGGCTACCCCGAGGAGAGCTATCACACCTTCTCCTACAGCCCGCTGCGGGACGACGACGGCGCGATCGTGGGCATGCTGTGCGTGGTCAGCGAGGACACCGAACGGGTCATCGGCGAGCGCCGGATGGCCACCCTGCGCGATCTCGGCTCCGACCTCAGCGTGGTGCGCACGGAGCGGGAGTTGCTCGACTTCGCGGTGGCCCAGCTCGACCGCAACCCGTACGACCTGCCGTTCACGCTGACCTACCTGTACCAGGAAGACGGCTCGGCGCACCTGACCGCCGCCACCGGCATCTCGGACCGCCATCCGGCCGCCGCCGAACTGCTGGGCGCCGAATCCGCCACGATCTGGCCGGTGGCCGCGGCCGCCCGCGGCGAGTCGGTGGTGATGCCGCTGGACGGCGCGGCGTTCGCCGGCCTGCCCACCGGCGCCGGGGACCTGCCGCCGCTTCAGGCGATGGTGGTGCCGCTGCGGCAGCAGGGCGGGCAGCCCTACGGGTTCCTGGCGGCGGGGCTGAACCGGTACCGCGTCCTGGACGAGGGCTACAGCGCCTTCGTGGAGCTGGTCGCCGGCCACCTGGCCGCCGGCATCGGCAGCGCCCGCAGCTACCGCGACCAGCAGCGCCGGGCCGAGGAGTTGGCCGAGCTGGACCGGGCCAAGACCACGTTCTTCTCCAACATCAGCCACGAGTTCCGCACGCCGCTCACCCTGATCATGGGCCCGGTCCAGGAGCTGCAGACCAAGCTCTCCGACGCCGACCCGCAGATCCGCGAGGAGCTGGAGGTCGTGCGCCGCAACGGCATGCGGCTGGGCAAGCTGGTCAACACCCTGCTGGACTTCTCCCGCATCGAGGCGGGCCGGATGCGGGCCGTCTACGAACGCGTCGACCTCGCCGCGGTGACCCGGGAGCTGGCCAGCGTGTTCCGCTCCGCGGTCGCCAAGGCCGGCCTGGACTTCGACGTCGACTGCCAGACCCTGCCCGAGCCGGTCTACGTCGACCGCGACATGTGGGAGAAGGTCGTCCTCAACCTGCTGAGCAACGCGCTGAAATTCACCTTCGAGGGCTCGATCCGGGTGACGGTGCGCGCCGTCGACGGCCAGGCGCAGGTCGAGGTGGCCGACACCGGGATCGGCGTGGCCCCCGACCAGATGCCCCGGCTGTTCGAACGTTTCCACCGCATCCAGAGCGCACGCTCCCGCTCCACCGAGGGCAGCGGCATCGGGCTGGCCCTGGCCAAGGAGCTCATCGCCCTGCACGGCGGCTCCATCACCGCGGCGTCGGTGGTCGGCGAAGGCACCAGCCTCACCATCCGCCTGCCGTTCGGCTCGGCGCATCTGCCCGCTGACGCCGTCTTCTCGGAGCCCTCGGAGCCCTCGGAGCCGGGGCAGGACGCGGCGCGCGCCGGCGCCGATCCGTTCGTGCAGGAGGCGCTGCGCTGGCTGCCCGGGGACTCGGCGCAGTCGGGGGCCGGAGCGGGCGAACACATCGTGGAGACGGCGGCCGGCCTGGAACCGGCGAGGCCCTCGGAGTCCGGACGGGTCCTGATCGCCGACGACAACGCCGACATGCGCGAGTACCTCGCGCGGCTGCTGCACGGTGCGGGCTATGACCTCACCGTGGTCCCGGACGGCCTGGCGGCCCTGCGAGCCGTCGACGCCGAGGTGCCCGACCTGGTCATCAGCGACGTGATGATGCCGCGCCTGGACGGCCTGGCCCTGGTCGCGGCGCTGCGGGCGGACCCGCGCACCGCCTCGATCCCGGTGCTGCTGCTGTCGGCCCGGGCCGGCCAGGAGGCGTCCATCGAGGGCCTGCAGGCCGGTGCCGACGACTACCTGGTGAAACCGTTCGCGGCCGCCGAACTCCTGGCGCGGGTCCGCGCGAACATCGAACTGGCGCGGCTGCGCAGCCACCACGTCCGGTGGCGCAACGCGCTGGTCGACTCGCTGCAGGAGGCGTTCTTCGTCGGCGAGCAGGACGGCACGGTCATCGAGGCGAACGCGGCCTTCGACGCCATCCTCGGCTACGGGCCCGAGGGCCTGCCCTACCACCCGCCCCACCCCTGGTGGCCGGACGCCGCCACGGAGCCGGAGGCGCACCGGCGCGCCGCCGAGGCCTTCACCGCGCGGCCGGGCTGGGACGCGGGTGCGCAGACCGTCGCCGTCACCCATCGCGACGGGCGCCGGCTGTGGATCAGCGTGGCCAGCAACCAGGTCCGCGATCCCGATTCGGACCGCACCGTGATCGTCGGGACCTTCCGCGACGTGACCGCCGACCATTACGCGGTCCAGCGGGAAAGCGCGCTGGCCGCCCTGGCCGGATGCCTGGCGCGGGCCACCAGCCTGCGTGAGGCGGTGAGCGGGGCCCTGGCGGAGCTGAAGAGCCTGTGGCACGCCCGATGTGTCGTGGCCGCCGTTTTCGGGCCCGGGGACGAGCCCGCCCTCACGGCCACCGACGCCACCTTGGCCTGGCAGCACCTGCCGGCCGAGCGCCGCCGGGTGCTCACCGAGCTGCGCGGCCAGCCCGCGTTGACCACCGTCGCCGACGACGGCGGGGCCAGCGTCGCCCTGGAGCACCCGGACGGCCCGCTGGTCCTGTGGATCGACCTGGGCGAGCAGCGGCCCTTCTCGGTCCAGGACCTGCTCCTGCTGTCCCTGCTGGGCAGCCACCTGGCCCAGGGGCTGGCGCGGGTGCACCAGATCGACCAGCAGCGCCAGACCGCCATAGCCCTGCAGCGCGCCATCCTGGGCCCGTCCCTGCTGCCCGACGGGTTCGCGGTCCGCTACGAGCCGGCCACCCGGCCGCTGGAGGTCGGCGGCGACTGGTACGACACCGTCCGGTTGTCCGACGAACGGATCGGCATCGTCGTCGGCGACTGTGTGGGGCGCGGGCTCGGCGCCGCCAGCGTCATGGGGCAACTGCGCAGTGCCTGCCGTGCGCTGCTGCTTCAGGAGGCGAGTCCGTCGCGGGTGCTGAAGGCCCTGGACGACTTCGCCCTGAGCGTGCCCGGGGCGGTGTGCACCACAGTGTTCTGCGGCGTCCTGGACCCCGGGACCGGCACCCTGACCTACTCCAGCGCCGGCCATCCGCCCGGCATCCTCGTCCACGCCGACGGCGACACCCATCTGTTGGAGCAGGGCCGCTCGCTGCCCCTGGCGGTCCGGCCGGACCTGCCCCGGGCCGAAGGGGTCTGCGCCATCCCGGCCCGCTCCACGCTGCTGCTGTACACCGACGGCCTGGTCGAGCGCCGCCGCCGTTCGATCAGCGCGGGCATCGACGCGGCCGGCGCGGTGCTCCGGGCCGGCCGTGACGAAACCGTCGACGACCTCGCCACCGACCTCATGACCAGCCTGGCCCCGGCCGGCGGCTACGTCGACGACGTCGCCGTCCTGCTGTACCGGCACCCGGCCCCGCTGCAGATCTCCTTCGCCGCCGAGTCCTCGCAGCTCGCCCCGGTCCGCAAGGCGCTGCGCGGCTGGCTCGGCCAGTGCGACCTGCCGCCGGGCACCGCGCAGAACATCCTGGTGGCCGCCGGCGAGGCCTGCGCCAACGCGATCGAGCACGGCCACCGCGACGCGCTCGGCGACACCGTCTTCTTCCTGGCCGAGGCCCACGTCGACGGCCTGTACCTGACCATCACCGACACCGGCAGCTGGAAGCCTCCGCGGGAGGAGAGCGGCGAGGGCGGCGGGGGCGGCGAGGGCGGCGAGGGCGGCATCGACCGCGGCCGCGGCCTGAAGCTGATGCGTGCCCTGATGAACAACGTCGTCGTCACGCCGGGACCCACCGGGACCACCGTCCGCATGCATAAGAGGATCGACCCATGACCACAGCCCTAGCCCTGACCTCCAGCCGGCGGCCGGACGGCGTGACCGTGCTGACGGCGGTCGGTGAGATCGACATGAGCAACACCGGGGTCCTGGCCACCGCCCTGGAGCAGGAGTCCGGGACGGTCGTCGTGGACCTCACGGGCATCGAGTACCTGGACAGCGCGGGTCTGAGCGTGCTGTTCTCGCACGCCGACCGCATCGAGCTGATCGCCAATGACCTGCTGGAACCGGTGCTGACCATCTCCGGGCTCGCCGATCTGGCTCCCGTTCACCGCGGATGAGCGGGGACTATTCCTCCTCCGGCCAGTTCCGCAGCGCTACGTCCAACGCGTCCACCGTGCGGACCCACGACTTGGCCACGGACCGCGAGTGGTGCTCGAAGCCGCCGGCCGCCTCCACCCGCACGAAGCCGTGCAGGGTCGCGTGCAGCATCCGCACGGCGTCCGTCTCGTCCGGCTCGCGCAGGGCGTAGCCGCGCAGCAGGGCGCGGGTCAGCTCCGAGTGCCGCCGGTTCACGCCGACGACCGCCGTCTCGGCCTCCAGCATCAGCCACGACGCGGAGTAGCGGCCGGGATGCTGCCTGGCATAAGTCCGGTAGGCATCGGCGTAGGCCCGCAGCGCCTCCTTGCCGGACCGGCCGGCCAGCGCCTCGCCGGCCCGGTCGGCGAGCTCGGTCAGGGCCAGCGCGGCGACGCCGGCCCGCAGTTCCTGCGCGTTCTTGACGTGCGAGTACAGGCTCGCGTCCTTCACGCCGAACCGGCGGGCCAGCGCGGACACCGTCACCTTCTCGAACCCGACCTCGTCGGCCAGATCCGCGGCCGCGCGCACCAGGCGCTCCGCGGTCAGTCCCGCCCGTGCCATGCGCAGCCCTCCGTCGGTCGAGACCCTTTAACCAATTGCCTAGAGGCTCTAGGAAAGTTACGGTCCCCTCTATGAAACCACTCGCAGAGCGCCAGGTCCGGGGATCGTTCATCAATCTCTCCAAGGGCGAGTCCCAGCGCCTGAACCTGCCCCGGGACTTCGACGAGCGCCCGTGGGAGGACCTGGACTTCCTGGGCTGGCGTGACCCGGGCGCCCTGGACCGCGCGTACCTGGTCGCCGAGCGCGACGGCGGCTTGGTCGGCGTCGCCCTGCGCGTCGCCGGCTCGGGCGCCTCGCGCGGCTTCACCACGACCGGCATCTGCTCCCTGTGCCAGACCGCGCGCACCGGCGGCGACGTCGCGCTGATGACCGCGCGGCGCACCGGCGAAGCCGGCCGCCAGGGCAACTCGGTCGGCCAGCACATGTGCGTGGACCTGGCGTGCTCGCTGTTCCTGCGCGGCGCCAAGGTGGCGGCCACCGATCCGGACTACTACGAGACGCTGACGCTGGAGGACAAGATCGAGCGGATGAACGCCGCCATCGATGCCTTCCTGGCGCGCGTCAGGAAGTGACGCCGACACCGGGCGCCGCTATGGCAGGGCGATCGGCGGACGCGGCTGCGTGCGCCGCTGCCCGGGCGGCAACAACAGCACCTCCAACGCGGTCGCGCACGCCGCGGCCTGCTCGGCGAACCAGCCGAGCCGGGCGCTGGCCATCGCCTCGGGGGAGGAGCGCAGAGCCAGGGCGAAGCGCGCCCGGTTCGCCTGGTCCAGGACCGGCACGGCCACGGTGCGCACGCCCGCCGTGGACTCGCCTTCGTTGAGGGCGAAGCCCGCGGTGCGCACGCGCGCCAGCTCGTCGCGCAGCTCGTGCGGATCGGTGATGGTGCGCTGGGTCAGCTGCTCCAGCGGCAGCGCGGCCAGGTCGGCGTCCTCGCCCCAGGCCAGCAGGACCTTGCCGAGCGCGGTGGAGTGCAACGGACGGCGCAGGGCCCGTGCCCCGTCGCGGTCCAGCGAGCCCCCGGCCAGGATCATGGCGTGCTCCCCGACCCGGGCGGCCAGGTCCGCGGTCGCGCCGGTGCGGGCGGCGAGGTCGGCGAGTTCGGGTTCGGCGCGGTGCAGGCCGCGCCGGTGGTAGGCCAGGCGGCCGAGTTCGGCCAGGGCCGGGCCGAGGCGGTAGCGGGACGTCGCAGGGTCCTGTTCCAGCAGGGCCTCGTTCGTCAGGACCTTGAGCAGGCGATGCGCCGTCGACAGGGCCAGGCCGGTGCGCCGTGCCAGGTCGGACGCGGACAGGTCCTGCGGGCTGTCGGAGAAGCACTGGAGCAGCGCCAGCGTCCGGTGCACCGCCTGCGCACCTTCGCGGGGCGGCGTCGGCGGGGAATCTCGGTCCATGCGCTGGAGTATTCCACACTATGGAAGATGGCGCCGCCAATCATGTGTCTGGCACCGAACTAATCCCGCAGTGTGGACGATTCTCGTGCGGTGATTGTCTTCGCCCGCCTCCTCCCGGATAGTGGAAGCCAGGCGCCCGGTCGGCGCCACACCGGGATGGGGAGCTGAGGGGAGGACCGCGATGTGCGAGTACGGAACCGGCCCTCTGCGTCCGCGGCCTGCCTGCCCGCCGGTCCGGCTCGTCCTGACCGTGCGCCGCCACGTCGATCTGGTGCGCGTCTCCAGCGCCATCTGTCCGGTCTGATCTCTTCAGCGGGCTCTGAGTCCCGCGCCGATCCATCTCCGCCGCGCCGGTGCTGATACCGGTCTTCGCCGCACTCGCGCACCTGTCGCGTTTCTTCTTCTCCGCCTTCCGGCGCCGCCCTGCGTTCTTCAGTGCTGCGCCGGTGCGTCCACCGCGTCCACCTGTGAGGACACCGCCATGCCCGCACCCGCCACCTCGCTCGACACACTGTGGTTCACCCGCTGCCCGGTCCCGACCGCCACCGGCATCGCCGCCGACCGGGGCTGGCTGGCCGCCGAGTTCGCCGCCGACGGCCTGGTGGTCCGCTCGCTCCAGGATGCCGGCGGCGACGTGCCGCGCGAGCGCCACTTCACCCACGCGCTGACCGGGCTGTTCCGGGAGGGCGGGAACGTCCCGGCGCTGTGGGCGCGGGCGGCGGGGGAGCGGACCCGGCTGATCGGGCTCACCTGGATCGAGGAACGGCAGGCGATCCTGATACGCGCCGCGGACCGCGGGCGCGTGGCCGAACCGGCCGACCTGGCCGGGCTCCGGATCGCGATCCCGCGCCGCGACATCGCGATCGACTTCTGGCGCGCGATGGCGCTGGCCGGGTTCCACGGCGCGCTGGCCGCCGCCGGGCTCGGCCTTCCCGATGTCGTACCGGTCGAGGTCGTCGCGGCGCCGTCGGCGGGGCAGTGGATCGCCGAGTTGGAGGCGCTGCGCGACGGCCGGGTCGACGCCGTGTACGTCAAGGGCGCGCTGGCGGTGGAGGCCGCGGCGGCGCACGGCGCGGTCATCGGCATCGACCTGGACACCTTCGACGACCCGACGGTGCGGATCAACAACGGGACGCCGCGGCCCGTCACCGTGCACCAGGACCTGCTGGACCGGCATCCCGACCTGGTCGTGCGCTTCCTTCGGGTGCTGGTCGAGGCCGCCGACTGGGCCGGCTCGCACCCCGACGACCTGGCCCGGATCCTGGCCGCCGAGACCGGCGCGGGACCCGCGGGGGTGGCCGGGGCCTACCGCGGCGCCGGTTCCTCGGACCTGCACCTGGACCTGTCCGACCACCGCCTGGAACTGCTGGCACGGCAGGAAGGCTTCCTGCGCGGGCAGGGCTTCCTGGCCGGCCCGGTGGACGTCGCGGCCTGGGCCGCACCCGAGCCGCTGGCCGCCGCCCGATCGCTGGCCGTCGCGCGCTGACCCGCATCCCGCGCCGCCCTTCCATTTCCCATCCTGACAAGGAACCCCTGATGAATGCTCCGATCCGCCGGATATCCGTCGTCCTGACCGCAGCCGTCCTCGCCGTCTCGGCGGCCGCCTGCTCCTCCTCGAAGTCCGCCTCCTCGCAGGACTCGCACAACGGCGCCGCCGCGCTCGCCGGCTCGGGCAGCGTCACGATCCGCATCCCGGACCCCGGCAACTCCGGCGCGCTCGCGCTCGGCAAGAAGGACGGCAGCCTGGCCGCCGCGCTGGCCGAGGTCGGCGCCAAGGTCGCCTGGACCGGCAGCGCCGGCGCGTTCGCCCCCGCCGCGCAGGAACTGGACGGGGATCAGCTGGACGTCGCTCAGGGCTCCATCACCTCCGCGGTGGCCGCGCTCGCCCAGAAGCCCGGCTTCAAGCTGTTCGCCGCCGTCGCCCCGGACAAGGTCGGCGAGGGCATCCTGGTGAAGGACGACTCCGGCATCACCAGCGTCGCGGACCTGGCTGGCAAGAAGGTCGTGGTCTGGCACGGCGGCTCCAGCGAGTACCTGCTGCTCAAGGCACTGGCGCAGAACCACGTGCCGGACTCCTCGGTCCAGCGGGTGTATCTGCAGCCGAACCAGAGCGCGGCGGTGCTGCACTCCGGCCAGGTCGACGCCTGGGCCACCTGGGCCACGTTCTCGATCTCCGAGCGGGCCAACGCCGGCGAGCACTTCCTGGTCACCGGCGGGGACATCGGGTCGCAGAACTACGCGGTGTGGGCTGTGCGGAACGAGTTCGCGAGCGCGCATCCCGCGGTGGTGAAGGCGCTCTACGGCTACCTGCACGACGCCGAGACCAAACAGGCGCAGAACCCTGAGGCGTACGTCAACGTGTTCCACAACTCCGGTCCGGACGCGGTGTCCGGCAAGGAGAAGGACCTGACGATCGCGGACTACAAGGCGGGGAGCCCGACCTCGCCGATCACCGCCGCGGACCTGGCGAACTTCAAGGAGGTCGCGCAGTTCTTCGCCGATGAGAAGGTGACGCCCGGTGTGGTCGACCTCGCGCCGAACGTGATCGACGTGACGACGCTGGCGGGGTCGTGATGACGGCGCTGGACACCGCGGCTGAGACCGAGCCGACCGTGCCGACCGAAGCCGAGCCGGCCGTGCCGACCGAAGCCGAGCCGACCGTGCCGACCGAAGCCGAGCCGGCCGTGCCGGCTGGGCCCTCATCCCCCGAGCCGGAGCTCACCGCCCCGCTGGACCCCGTCAACCCTCCGGACCCCGCCCCGCTGGACCTCGTCACCCCGCACGTCCGCCGCGCCCGCCGCCGTCCCCGCGGCCTGGCCTTCATCCTGCGCGCGCTGGGCCCGCTGGCCATCCTCGCCGGCTGGTGGACCGCCTCGGCGACCGGCGTGTTGACCAAGGACCTGCTCGCCTCGCCGCTGGATGTGTTCCGTCAGGCCGTCGACCTGTGGCGCAGCGGCCAACTCTCGCAAGCGCTCACCGTCTCCCTGGCCCGCGCCGGGACCGGCCTGCTGCTGGGCGTCACCGCCGGGCTCGTCCTCGGTGTCGCGGCCGGCTTCTCGCGCATCGGCGACGACCTGCTCGACTCCGCCATGCAGACACTCCGGGCCCTGCCGTTCCTGTCCCTGGTGCCGCTGTTCATGGTCTGGTTCGGCATCGGCGAGGCCGCCCGCATCATCCTGATCGCGGTGGCCACGACGTTCCCGATGTACGTGTCCACCTCCGGTGCGGTCCGCAGCGCCGATCCCAAGCTGGTGGAGGCGGCGCGCACCTTCGGGCTGGGGCGGCTGGCCACGGTCCGCCGGATCGTGCTGCCCGGCGCGCTGCCCGCGATCCTGTCGGGGCTGCGGCTGTCCACCACGCTGAGCGTCATCGCCCTGATCGCCGCCGAGGAGATCAACTCCACCGCGGGCCTGGGCTACCTGATGGCGCAGGCGCAGGACTTCTCCCGCACCGACATCCTGACCGTCTGCATCCTCATCTACGGTCTGCTCGGCCTGACCGCCGACGTCCTCATCAGGGCCCTGGAACGGGTCCTGATGCCCTGGCGCGGCGCGGTGGGAGGGGCCCGATGAGCACCGCGGTCAAGACGACGGGGATCCGGCGCGAGTTCGGCGGCCGGACCGTGCTCGACGGCGTGGACCTGGAGATCCGGCGCGGGGAGTTCGTGGCGCTGCTCGGCGCCAGCGGCTCGGGCAAGACCACGCTGCTGCGGCTCCTGGCCGGGCTCGACCGGCCCGACGCCGGCGAGGTCCTCGTGCCCCGGCAGCGGACCGTGGTGTTCCAGGAGCCGCGCCTGATCCCCTCGCAACGGGTGCTGGGCAACGTCGCGCTCGGTCTGCCGCGCGGGGCCGTCACCCGGGCCACCGCCGTGGCGGCGCTGGCCGAGGTGGGCCTGGCCCGCCACGCCCGGGCCTGGCCGGCGACCCTGTCCGGCGGCGAGGCCCAGCGGGTGGCGCTGGCCCGGGCCCTGGTGCGCGAACCCGGGCTGCTGCTGCTCGACGAGCCGTTCGCGGCGCTGGACGCGCTGACCCGCCTGAAGATGCAGGACCTGGTGGCCGATCTGGTGGCCCGGCACCGTCCGGCGGTGCTGCTGGTGACCCACGACGTGGACGAGGCGATCCGGCTCGCGGACCGCGTCGTGGTCCTCGGCGGGGGAGGGCGGCTGATCCTGGACGAGCCGGTCGCCCTCACCCGGCCCCGCGACGACGCCGACCCGGCGTTCCCCGCGCTGCGCCGCCGGCTGCTCGCCGAGCTCGGCGTGAGTCCGACGCGGTCTGGTCTGGAGAACGCCGCATGACAGTCCTGGGACGCCCGGGAGCTGCAACCGGGCCTCACCCGCCTGCGCCGCGACCTGCACGCGCACCCCGAGATCGGCCTGCACCTGCCGCGCACTCAGGAGAAGGTCCTGGCCGCGCTGGACGGTCTCGGCCTGGAGATCGCCCTGGGCAAAGCCCTGACCTCGGTCACCGCGGTGGTGCGCGCCTCGAAACCGGCGCCGATCTCCGCACCGGTCCTCCTCCGGGCCGACCTCGACGCGCTCCCGCTGACCGAAGCCACCGGCCTGGACCACGCCTCCCGGAACCCCGGCACGGCCCACGCCTGCGGCCACGACCTGCACGCCGCGATGCTCGTCGGCGCGGCCCGGCTGCTCGCCGCGCGCCGGGACCGCCTGCCCGGCGACGTGATCCTGATGTTCCAACCCGGCGAGGAAGGGCACGACGGTGCCCGGCTGATGCTGGAGGAAGGACTGCTCGACGCCGCCGGCGCCCGGCCCGCAGCTGCCTACGCGCTGCACGCGTCCTCCTCGGCCCCGCTCGGCCACTTCGGCGCCCGGCCCGGACCGGCCCTTGCCGCGTCCGGAACCGTCGAGGTGGTGTTCCGCGGCAGCGGCGGGCACGGTGCCTGGCCGCACGCCGCCCGCGACCCGATCCCGGCGCTGGGCGCGGCGATCGGCGCGCTGCAGACCATGGTCACCCGCCGCTTCGACGCCCTGGAACCGGTGCTGGTCTCGGTCGGCCGGGTGTCGGCGGGCAGCGCGCCGAACATCGTCCCGGACACCGCGCACCTGGCCGCCACGCTGCGGGCCTTCGGCGACGACGCGCACCGGCGCCTGGCCGCCGAGATCGAGCGCGTCGTGCACGGCATCGCCGCCGCGCACGGCGTCGAAGCCGAGGTCGTGCACAGCGAGGGCTACCCGGTGACGGTCAACGATCCGGCCGCCACGGACTTCGTCGGCGGCATCTGCGCCGACGTGTTCGGCCCCGGACGCTACGCCGCCGCCGAACGCCCGGCTCTGGTCTCCGACGACATCGGGCGCGTCCTGGCCGAGGTGCCCGGCGTCATGGTGTCGCTCGGGGCCCGCCCGCCGGCTCTGGACGCCGAGCACGCCGCGCCCAACCACTCGCCGCGCGCCGTCTTCGACGACAGCGTCCTGTCCGACGGTGCCGCGCTGCTGGCCGAACTCGCTTTGCGATCGCCCCGAGAGAACTCAGAAGAAAGACCCCTGATATGAGCCGCATCCATATAGTCCTGCCCCCGGCAGCCCAGGCCCCGCCGCCGGTCGAGCTGCCGGGCTTCATCACCGACCTGCGCCCCGGCGCGACCGATCCCTTCTTGGCTCTGGCCAAGGCGGCCGACCTAGCCGGGCTGGCCGGCGTTGTTGTGCCCTACGACCCCGAAGGTCCCGAACCGCTGGTCACCGCCGCGGGATTGCTGCGGGCGACTCGGCACATCACCGTCTTCGCCGGAATCCAGCCGTGGATCGCGACACCGCAGTACACGGCGAAGCTGTCGGCCACGCTGCAACGTTTCTCCGGCGGACGCCTCGGCTGGTACCTGGACGACGACGCCGGATCCGCCGCGTTCGTCGAGACCGCGCGCGACTTCTGGCAGCGTCCCGACGGCCTGCCCGAAGTGCTGTCCGAGCACGCGTTTCCGCGTGTCGCCTTCGCAGGTGTCGAAGAGTTCTTCCTCGCCGTGAGCCACGACCCCGGCGAGGTCTACCGGATCGGCGAAAGGGAGCCGGCCAATGTCGGTTGACATCTATTGGCGCATCGCCATGGAGGGCGACCAGAAGTCGCTGTACGAGCCGGGCAGCACCCGGGGTGGATTCGCCCCGCATCTGTCCGGCGGCGTGGCCCCCGGCCGCAACCGCGGCGCGGACGACGGCTTCACCCACGCCGACTACATGGCCGAGGTGGTCCGGGCCTCGGAGGAATCAGGCTTCGTCGGCGGGCTGCTGCCCTCGTTCCCGCACACCGACGACCCCTGGGCCGCCGCCGCGACGCTGGCCGCCGAATCGCGCGGCTACCGGTTCATGGTCGCCTTCCAGCCCGGCTTCCTGCATCCGGTGCAGGCCGCGCGGATGTCGGCGACGCTGCAGAAGGCGACCGGGGGGCGTCTGGTCTACAACATCATCTCCGGCGGCGGCGGGCCCGCGCAGCTGTGGTGGGGCGACACCACCGGGCACGACGAGCGCTACGCGCGCACCTCGGAGTTCCTCGACGTCCTCAAGGGCGTGTGGACCGGCGACGGCCTCTTCCAGCACGACGGGCGCTTCTACCAGGTCGCCGACGGCGGACTGCCGGCGGCGCTGGCCGGGCAGCCGTTCCCGGAGATCTTCTTCTCCGGCTCCTCGCCGGCGGCGATCGAGGCCGCCGGCCGTCATGCCGACTACTACCTGTCGTGGCTGGAGCCGTTCGAGGCACTGGCCGCGAAGTTCGCGGCGGTGCGCGAGCGCAGCCCGAAGCCGCCGAAATTCGCCGTCCGGATCGACATCCTGGCCCGCGAGACCGAAGAAGAAGCCTGGGACGTCATCCGGCGCGGCTGGGCCGGGCTGCCCGAGGAGGCTGCCGGTGAGGGCGGCGACTCGGTCGGCTGGCGGCGCAGCCAGGACTTCACCGCCGGCGCCGACGGCTCGTACCGCGCACTGGAGGTGGCGCCGAACGTCTGGGGCGGCTTCCACCGGCTGCGCCCGGGGCCGGCCTTCGGCCTGGTCGGCGACTACCGCCAGGTCGCCGACCGGCTCAACGAACTGATCTCGCTCGGCGTGGACGCCTTCATCCTCGCCGGGGTCCCGCACCTGGAAGAGGCGCGCCGCGTGGGCCGCCACGTCCTGCCCCTGTTGAAAGGAAGCCCGCAATGACCGTCCGCGTCGGTTATTTCCCGCAGAACAACTCGCTGTTCGTCCTGCGCCACCTGGGCCTGCTGGAGCAGCGGCTCCCCGGCGTCGAGTGGGTCGACCTGCGCAGCCTGGAGCACGGCCCGCGCGTCGACCCGACCCGCGCACTGCCCTCGGCGCACGGCGACCACCTGTTCGACGGCGGCTACGACTTCATCGGCACCGGCTCCACCCCGCCGGTCACCGCGCAGGCCAAGGGACACGACATCGTCTACGTCGCGGTCTCCGGCCCCCGCGTGGAGAACGGCCGGCTGGTCGTGCACGCCGACTCCGACATCGCCGACCCCGGCGGCCTCAAGGGCGAGCGCGTCGCCCTCGGCCACGGATCCTGGCAGACCACCCTGCTGCTGCTCGCGCTGGAGAAGGCGGGCCTCACTTGGTCCGACATCACGCCGGTGGACGTCTACGGCGACGCCGCCGAACGCTTCCTGGCGCGCGAGGTCGACGCCTGGGTCGGCTCGTACCCGTACCTGACGAAGGTCGAGGAGCAGGCCGAGATCAGGGAACTGATCCCCACCGACGGCCTGTTCAGCCACCGCTCACTGTGGTTCACCACCCGCGCCTTCGCCACCGACCGCCGCGCCGACCTCGCCGCGATCGTCGCCGCCCTTCAGGAGGCCGACGCCTGGACGGCAGCGCACCCGGCCCAGGCGGCGGAGTTCTTCGCCGCCGACGACGGCCGCCCCGCCGCCGAATGGGAGCACGCGCTGCGCACCCGGCCCTGGGGTCTGCTCCCGCTCGACGCCGACTTCGTCGCCGAGCAGCAGCACGCCGCGGACCTGTTCTTCGCCAACGGCCTGATCGAGCGGTCGGTGACGGTGGCCGACGCGGTGTCGGAGGAGATCGGCGAGATCGTGCGGGAGTCGGCCGGCTAGAGCTGCCGGCCCGCCGGCCCGCCGTCCTGTCGTCCTGTCGGCCTGCCGCAGCCACCAAGTGCCCGAGTCGCATGCCATTCCCGTTTGCCCGCACGCGACTTGGGCACGAGGCGCCCAGCCGGCCGTGGCGCCGGCGACCGTCGGGGCGACCGGGATGAGGTGATCGGCCATGATGTGGTTTCCGCGCAGGCCTGCGAACAAAGCACAGAAACGGCTGACCGCCCTCGCCGAGCTGCACGCGCGCGCATCGGTGCGCGAGGCCGAGGAGATCGTGGCCAGCGCCTGGGCTGATCAGTTGATTGACGCGGTCCAGGCTCATCCGGGCAACCAGCAGCCGTTGGAGTACCAGCAGCTGCGCCTGATCAAAGCGGCCCGCAAGCGGGCGAAGGCCGCTGAGCGAGATCGCCGAAGGCTGCTCGACCTCGGCGTGGACCCTTCTGTGGTGCGGCATTCAGTCTGGCCGCGCTACTGACGCCTTCAACCCGAAGGCGTCAGTAGCATGATCGACGGACCGACAGACCGCCGCGCGACCAGCCGGACTCACGCCGATTCAGACGCCGATTCAGAGTCCGCCGACGCTGAGGATGTCCCCTCCTCGGCGTCCGTTCCGACGGTGTCCGGGAGATCGGAAAGGATCTGATCGTGCAAGGTCGCCTTCGCCCGGGCCACATCGCGCCTCGCGGAGGCCATCGTCTCGGCGGTCTGCTCCGTCATCTCTTCAAGGTGTTCCCTGGATGGCGGGGGTGTCTTCTGGGGACCGTTCGTCTCCGGTCGGGAATCCATCGCCGGCTCCCTTCGTGGTAGGCGGCCGTATCCCGCCCCTGGTGACCCCGATCCGGGGCGGTAAACCCGGTGGGCCCGTGACCACGTCCCGGGCCAGGTCGGCGGGCCGGTACACCGATGTGATGTCAATCTCAGAATTGTCACCCGTTTGTGTCATCGGTCGGTGCGGTCGACGGGTCGGGGATATATACATGATCTGTGATAACTCTGCGTGCCGACGACCCAGACCCTGCTGACGCCGGTCCGGACCCCGCGGTGCGCCGCGCGGCGTTCGGGGTGCCCCGGTGACGCTCCCGGGTGCGGATGCCGGCCGCGCCGCCGTGGTCATCGTCGGCGGCCATGAGGGCGGGGCCACCGTGGAGGTGGAGCCGCTGGCCGAGCGTGGGCCGCTGTTCCGCTCGGCGTCGGCCCGCCAGCAGCTGGACGAGGTGGTGCGTCAGGCCCTTGACAGCACCGACCTGCCGGTGTGCGTGGTGCCGATGACGCTGGGCCGGGATCCGCAGCTGGTGGCCGATGCCGCCCGGACGCTGATGGTGGTGGCCGACGGCGCGGCCGCGGGCCGGGTCGTCCTGGCCGAGCCGTTCGGCACCGCGACCCTGCTGACCGGCTGGCTCCGGGTCGCCGTGGCGCAGGTCGCCGACCCGCTCGACGCGGCGGAGCTGGCGGTGGTGCTGACCGCGAACGCCGCCAACAAGTTCGACGACGCCGAGCTGTACCGGATCGCCCACCTGGTCAGGGTGCAGGCCGAGGTCCCGTGGGTGGAGGTCGCCTTCCGCGGCGGCGACCCGGGCCTGGACGAGGTCCTGGAGCGCTGCGAGCAGCTCGGCGCGGCCCACAGCGCGGTGATCGCCGCCGACTTCGGATCCGGGATCGGCGCCCCCAGGCCCGGGGTCATCGACGGCGGGCCGCTGCTGAGCCCTTCGATGATCTCCGGCATGCTGGCCACGCGGGTCGGTGAGGCGCTGGTCAAGATCAGCCGGGGCGACGACGGGATCGTCGCCGGGATGGACGCCGACCACGACCACGGACACGGCGGCAGCCAGTGGCACGAGTCGGACGCCGACGGCTGACGGCGCGGCGGGCGATTAAGCCCGAGCTCAGCGCGTGTGACGACGGCCCCGCCCGGTCCACGCGACACCAGCCAGACGGCGCGGCGGGCGACTTCAGCCCGCCTCACGACCCAGCCGCCCCGTCCGCACGAACCGCTTGACCCTCGCCAGCCGCTCCTTCCGCGCGTGGCGTTCCGCCGCGGCCCGGTCCAGCTCCTCCATCAACCGCTGGGACCGGTGCTCCAGGTCCATCTCGTCCAGCATCCGGTCGATCTCGGCCAGCAGCGATCCGTACAGCTGCCACGCGTAAGGGTGCTCCTGGACACTTTCCAGCAGTAGCCGGGCCACCGGCTCCCGGTGGTCCCAAGCCGCCGACAGCTCCGCGGCCAGCCGGTTCTCCGCCTGCTCGGCGTCGCCGCTGACCTGGGTCGTCACCAGCACCGCGTAGCTGACCAGGGCCGCTCCGACGTCGGCCAGCAGTTCCTGCAGCGCCTGCGCCGTGTCGGCGGGGAACAGCGCCTCGTCCTCCTCGCGCCGCTTGGCCAGGTCCGTCATCGAGCGGGCCAGGACCCGCACCACGACCACGCAGATCTCCAGCGTGTCCAGCCCCGTGCGCAGCACGAGGCGGGTCAGCAGGCCCTCGCTGATCCGCGGATTCAGGCGCAGGCTGTCCTCGGCCTGGCGCAGCGCGGCGTCCACGTCGGCGACGGCCTGGTCGAGCCGGCGGGCCTCGTGGAGCCGGTCGGCGGCCCGGTGGACCGGGACCGGGTTGTCCAGCTCCTCGCCGATGCTCAGCAGCAGGTTCCGGGTACGGCGGGCCAGCCCGACGATCGACTCGGCGGCCGGGTCCACCCAGACCGGCGGGGCGAGCAGGACGTTGAACAGCAGTCCCACCCCCGCGCCGATCAGGGTCTCCAGCACCCGGTCCCAGGCCTGGGACGCCAGCTGCGTCACGCCCAGGACCAGCATCGCGCTGATCGCGACCTCGTTGACGAACTCGCCGACGTGGATGAACTGGCCGATGGTGAGCGCGGCCAGGATGATCAGGCCCAGGCTCCACCAGGACAGCCCGACCACGACGCTGAACCCGATGGCGATCAGCACGCCGGCCACCACCGCGATCACCCGCCGGATCCCGGTGGTGATCGTCGAGTACAGGGTCACCTGGACGACGAGCAGCGCCGTCAGCGGCGCGGTCAGCGGGCCCGGCTGCGAGCTGAGCTCCACCGCCACCGCATAGGCGATCACCGCCGCGGCGGTGGCGCGAAGCGTCCACATCACCACCGGGTCGTTGCGGTATGGCGCCAACGACGCCGCCCAGCCCCGGATCCGCGCCATCGGCTGCCGCCCCTTACCCTTCGCTGCCCGGCCCGCGGCCTACGCGGCTGCCGCGGACGCGGCACCGCTGTTCGCGCCGCGAGCCGAGATCGGCGGTGCGACGTTCTCCAACGACTGACGCTCGGCGTCCACCCCGAGGAACCAGCCGACCGCGCCGCCGATCATCATCACCACCGCCCCGATGACGTAGCCCCAGAACAGCGGCACGCGATCCGGATGCGGGTTGTTCTGGCCGCCGATGAGGTGGCCGAACAAGAACGGGGCGACGACGCCGCCTGCGCCTTGGGAGATGGCGAAGAAGAAGGAAATCGCCTGCGCGCGAAGTTCCAGCGGGAAGATCTCGCTGACCGTCAGATAGGCCGAGGAGGCGCCGGCGGAGGCGAAGAAGAACGTCACGCACCAGAACGCCGTCTGCGTGGTGGCGTTCAGCACGCCGGCGCGGAAGAAGAAGGCTGACACCAGCAGCAGCAAACCGGAGAACCCGTAACTCAGCAGGATCATCTTGCGCCGGCCGATGGTGTCGAACAGGTTCCCCAGCAGGAGTGGCCCGGCCAGGTTGCCCAGGGCGAAGGGGAAGAAGTAGTAGCTGGTGTGAGCCTTCGATACGCCGTAGAAGTGCTGGAGTACCAGGGCGTAGGTGAAGAAGATCGCGTTGTAGAGGAACGCCTGGGTCACCATCATCGAGAAGCCCAGGATCGACCGCCGGGGGTACTGCCCGAAGAACACCTTCGCCATCTGCGGGTAGCTGATGCTCTTCTCGGGGACGATCTCCAGCGCCTGGCTGTCCGGCACCTCTTCCAGGCGCACTCCCTGGGCCCGCACCCGGGCCTCGATGTCGTCGACGACCTGCTCTGCCTCCTCCTGGCGGCCGTGGGTCATCAGCCAACGGGGACTCTCCGGGATGTGGCGTCGCAGGAAGATGATCGCCACACCGATCGCCGGGCCGATCAGGAACCCGATCCGCCAGCCGATGTTCTGCGGCACCTGGTCGGACAGCAGGAACAGGTTCGCTGCGGCGCCCAGTGCCGCACCGCCCCAGTAGGTGCCGTTCACGGCGATGTCGACACGTCCGCGGTAGTGGGAGGGGATGAGTTCGTCGATGGCGGAGTTGATGGCGGTGTATTCGCCGCCGATGCCGGTGCCGGCGATGAAGCGCAGGACCAGCAGCGACCACAGGTCCCAGGAGAAGCCTGCCAGGCCGCTGGCGACCAGGTAGATGCCCAGGGTGATCATGAAGAGCTTGCGGCGTCCCAGCCGGTCGGTGATGCGGCCGAAGACCAGGGCCCCGACCACCTCGCCGGCCAGATACACCGAGCCGACCGCGCCGACTTCGGCGGTGGTCAGGCCCAGCGAGCTCTGATACCCGGCCTGGGACACGATCTGGATTTCCAGGCCGTCCAGAATCCAAGACACGCCGAGTCCGACGATGACCATCCAGTGAAATCTGCTCCACGGCAGCCGGTCCATGCGCGCGGGCACCAGGCTGCGATGGCCTGTTCCGGTCGATCCTCTCGCGACGGTACTCATAAGCTGACCTCTCGATCGACCCGGTGGTGGCGGCAATGACCGACAGATGCCCGGCTTCGCTGAACCGAATCGGGAGGGTCACCCATTTGTCACGCCGTGGCGAACGCATGATCCACTCGGTTTGAAGTCGCCGGTGCCGGGCACATTGAGCCCTTACCGCAGCGGTGGCCATCAGCCGGCTGCCGCGCCGCGGAAGAAGGGGATGCGTGAGATCTGTGAGCACTGGCGTGGTTCCATGCCCTGCCACCGCACCGAACGGCCGAACCGCCGACGACCGGACGCCCGGCTCCCGGGCGCTGCGGATGCGGGTCGTGCGGGGGTTGCCGAGAATCGGTTCCGGAGTCCGGAACCTGCGGAAGACCGACATCGGCCCGAGCCTTGCCGGCAGTGACTCGCCACCTCGCGGCGCGAGCCGGGGGCGAGCAGCGATTGATGAGGCGATTGGCGCGTGGGAGTGACTACGGTGCGCGGTGCGGAGTTCCTGGTGGTCGCCAACCGGCTGCCGGTCGATCTGGAGCGGCTCGAGGACGGGACCGAGCGCTGGCGGGCGAGCCCCGGCGGCCTGGTCAGCGCGCTGGAGCCGTTCCTGCGCAGCCGCAAGGGGGCCTGGGTCGGCTGGTCCGGCCAGCCCGATCTGGACGTCGAGCCGTTCGAGGACGAGGGCCTGTCGATGCACCCGGTGCGGCTGTCCGCCGCCGACATCCGGGACTACTACGAGGGTTTCTCCAACGCCACGCTCTGGCCGCTCTACCACGATGTCGTGGTCAAGCCGGTGTTCGAGCGGGCCTGGTGGGACCGGTACGTCGAGGTCAACCAGCGCTTCGCCGACGCCGCCGCGGCCGCCGCGGGCAAGGGCGCCACGGTGTGGGTGCAGGACTACCAGCTCCAGCTGGTCCCGGCCATGCTCCGGGAGCAGCGTCCGGACCTGCGCATCGGCTTCTTCCTGCACATACCGTTTCCGCCGGTGGAGCTGTTCATGCAGCTGCCCTGGCGCAGCGAGATCGTGCGCGGGCTGCTGGGCGCCGACCTCGTCGGGTTCCAGATGCCGCTGGGAGCCCAGAACTTCTTGTGGCTGACCAGACGCCTGCTCGACCTGGAGCCGACCAGGGCCGCGGTGAAGATGCGCAGCCATCCCGGGTCGGTGCCGTTCGAGGGCCGCCAGATCCGGGTCGGGGCCTTCCCCATCTCCATCGACGCCGCGTCTTTCGACGCGATGTCGCGGCAGCCTCACATCACCGAGCGCGCCCGGCAGATGCGCGCGGACATGGGGGACCCGAAGCACCTGCTGCTCGGCGTGGACCGGCTGGACTACACCAAGGGCATCGATGTTCGGCTGCGGGCCCTGCGCGAGCTGCTGGTCGCCAAGCGGGTGGATCCGGAGAGCGTGGCCATGGTCCAGCTGGCCACCCCGAGCCGGGAGCGCGTCGACCAGTACAAGGTGATGCGGCGCAGCATCGAGGAGCAGGTCGGAGGGCTCAACGGCGAGTTCGGCCGGGTCGGCCGCCCGGTCGTGCACTACCTGCACCAGCCGGTGGACCGGGAGGAGCTCGTCGCGCTGTACTGCGCGGCCGACGTCATGGTGGTCACGCCGCTGCGCGACGGGATGAACCTGGTCTGCAAGGAGTACGTCGCCACCCGGCGCGGGCTCGACGGGGTGCTGGTGCTGTCCGAGTTCGCCGGCGCGGCGAACGAGCTGACCGGCGCCGTGCTCGTCAATCCGCACGACCCCGACGGCGTCGCCCGCGGCCTGGAGCAGGCGCTGACGATGGACCCGATGGAGGAGCGGTCGCGGATGCGGACCATGCACCGGCAGGTGATGACCCACGACGTGGACCGGTGGGCGCGCTCGTTCCTGGACTTCCTGGATCCCGACTCGGCCGGGACCGGCGGCGCGGAGGCGGCGCACTGATGACCGCCGAGTCGCTGTCGGGTTCGCTTCCGGAGCCGCCGCCGGCGCCGCTTCCCGAGCCGCTGCGGCAGGCGGTCGCCGCCCTGGCCCGCACGCCGCGGCTGCTCGTGGTGTGCGACTACGACGGGACGCTCGCGCCGATCGTCGAGGATCCGGCCAAGGCCTATCCGCGGCCGGAGGCGGTGCGGGCCCTGCGATCCCTGGCCGAGCTGCCCGAGACCACCGTCGGACTGATCTCCGGCCGGGCGCTGCGCGACCTGTCCGCACTGTCCGGGCTGTCGGCCGGGGTGCGCCTGGTCGGCAGCCACGGCGCGGAGTTCGACGCCGGATTCGGCGACGCGCTGGACGACCGGGCACAGGCGTTGCGCCGCCGGTTGGAGGCGGGCCTGGAGGAACTCGTCGGGCAGACGCCGGGGGTGTTCCTGGAGGCGAAGCCGGCGAGCATCGCGGTGCATGTGCGGCGCGCCGAGCCGTCGGTGGGGGAGTCGGTCCTGGAAGCGGTCCGCTCCGGCCCCGCCCGGTGGGAGGGCATCCACGTCACCGAGGGCAAGGCGGTCATCGAGCTGGCGGTCCTGGACACCGACAAGGGCGCGGCCCTGGACATGCTGCGCCGCCAGGCCGACGCCACGGCGGCGCTGTTCGTCGGCGACGACGTCACGGACGAGAAGGCGTTCGCCCGCCTGACCGGGGCGGACGTGGGGGTGAAGGTCGGCCGCGGCGAGAGCCTGGCCGAGTACTCCGTGCCGGACACCCGGGACGTCGCGGTGATGCTGGCCGACCTGCTGGCCCGGCGGCGGGCCGGGCTGGGCGGC
This sequence comes from Catenulispora sp. GP43, assembly GCF_041260665.1. Classification (NCBI taxonomy): domain Bacteria; kingdom Bacillati; phylum Actinomycetota; class Actinomycetes; order Catenulisporales; family Catenulisporaceae; genus Catenulispora; species Catenulispora sp. GP43. The sequence continues at coordinate 194,294 of NZ_JBGCCT010000020.1, forward strand.
GACCGGACCGTTTGACCGCTTGACCGTTTGACATGCCCCGCGCGGGACATGCGGCGGACCTGAACCGCACTGACGCTACCGGAGGTATTCGATGACGCAGGCGATCCGAAGAGCCGTGATTCCCGCGGCCGGCATCGGCTCCCGCCTCCTGCCGCTCACCAAGGCCATCCCCAAGGAGATGCTGCCGGTCGGCGACCGGCCGGTGATCGAGCACACCGTCCGCGAACTGGTCGCATCCGGCATCACCGACATCACCATCGTGGTGTCCGGCGGCAAGGACCTCATCCAGCAGCACTTCCGGCCGAACCCGGCCCTGGTCGACCAGCTCCACGCGGAGAACAAGCACGCGTACGCCAAGGCCGTGCAGGACGTCGCGGAGCTGGCGCTCGCCGGCCACATCACGTACCTGGACCAGCAGGGTCCCTACGGCAACGGCACCCCCGTCCTGAACGCCGCGCGCGGCACCGGCGACGAGCCGATGCTCGTCCTGTGGCCCGACGACGTGTTCGTGGCCAAGATCCCGCGCGCCCAGCAGCTGATCGCCGCCTACGAGCAGACCGGCTGCCCGGTGTTGGCGTTGATGCCCATGAAGCGGGAGGACTCCGGGCGCTATGGAGTGCCCGAGGTGAAGGAGGACCTCGGCGACGGCCTCCTGCGGATCAGCAGGCTGCTGGAGAAGCCCGAACCCGAGATCGCGCCGTCGGAGTACGCGGCCATCGGCGGATACGTCGTCACGCCCCCGATCGTCGAGGAGATCCAGGTTCTGACAGAGCGCTGGGCCCAGCACCAGACCGGCGAGGTCTACCTGACCGACGCGATCAACGCCTACGCCGCCACCAGGGCCGTCTACGGCCAGGTCATCGCCGGCCACTGGTACGACACGGGCAACCCCACGGACTACCTGGTCGCGCAGTTCGCCTCCGCGCTCGCACACCCCGAATACGGGCCGGTGCTGCGGGATATGGTGCGCGACCACGAGAGCAGGTCGTAGTCGTCCGAACCCGGGCCGGGATGGTGACCCGGGCCGGGATGGTTCGGCCGCCCGGTCAAGCGCTCGACACCGAGAACCACACCGTCTTCCCGTTGTTCGTCGGCCGCACGCCCCAGTCCGCGGCGATGGCGTCGACCAGGCTCAGCCCGCGGCCGGACTCGGCGTCGACCCCGGCGTTCAGGCACCGGGGTCTTCGGGTGCTGTGATCGGTGACCTCCACGGTGAGGTGGGCGGGGGTGCGCAGGAGGCGCAGCCGGATCGGGCCGTGGCCGTGCCGGACCGCGTTGGCCAGCACCTCGGAGGCCAGCAGCACGGTGGCGTCGCAGGTGTCGGGGTCCGTGCAGTTCCAGGAGCGCAGGGTGGCCTCGACGTAGCGGCGTCCGGCCGGGACCGCGTCGGCGGCCGAGGGCAGGTCCACGGCGGCCGAGGCCGTCGGCGTCGGCGGGGTCCGGATCAGCACCAGGGTGACGTCGTCGCCGGGGTCGCCGACGTCGTCGAGCAGTTCGGCGACGACGGCCTCGGCGGTCTTGTCCAGGGGCAGGCCCTCGGCGGCGCAGGCGGCCAGGGTGCGGGTCAGGGCGCCGATCTGGTGCTCGATGTCGCTGCGGGGCGTCTCGATCAGCCCGTCGGTGTACAGCGCCAGCACCGCGCCGGAGGGGATGGTGACCTGCGACTCGCGGTGCGTGATGTCGCCGACGCCCAGCGGCACCGAGACCGGAGCCGGGAGCCAGTAGCCGTCGGCTCCGTCCGGGTCGATGACCAGGACCGGCAGGTGGCCCGCCGAGGACAGGACCGTCTGGCCGGTGTCCGGGTCGATGACCAGGTAGCAGCACGTCGCCATCTGGTCGGGCAGGTCGGCCACCACCGCGTCCAGGTACCCCAGCAGCTGCCCGGGCGGCATCCCGGTGCGGGCCAGGGCGTTGGCGGCCGAGCGCAGCTGGCCCATCACCGCGGCGGCGTCCAGGCCGCGGCCCATGACGTCGCCGATGAGCACCCCGGCCCGGCCGTCGGTCAGCGGGATCAGGTCGAACCAGTCCCCGCCGACGCCGGCGCCGACGGTGGCCGGCAGGTAGCGGCTGGCGGTCTCCAGGCCCGGGATCGGCGTCGGGGTGCCCATCAGACTGCGCTGCAGGGTGAGGGCTATGTGCTGCTGCTGTTCGTACAGGGTCCTGAGCTGCAACTGGGTGCGCTTGATCTCCGAGACGTCCCGCACGATGGCCGACGCGCCGACGATCGTCCCCTCCGGCTCGCGGACCGGCCACAGCGTGGTGTCCACGTGCAGCATCCGGCCGTCCTTGGCCATCCGCATGGCCTCGAAGTGCTCGATCTTCTCGCCCGCGGCCAGGCGCCGCAGCAGGTCGGCGATCTCCGGCTCGCGCCCGGGCGGGGCGAGCAGCGAGATGTGCCGGCCGATCGCCTCGGCACCGGAGTAGCCGTAGAGGCGTTCGGCGGCGTCGTTCCAGAAGGTGATCCGGCCGTCCAGTGTCTTGGTGATGATCGCGTCCTGGGAAGACGAGGCGATGGCGGCCAACTCGTGGACCTTCTTCTCGGCGGCCTTGCGGTCCGAGACGTCGCGGACGGCGGCGGAGTACAGGCGGCCGCCGTCGGCTTGCAGTGGCGACAGCGAGATCTCCACCGGGAACTCGGTCCCGTCCTTGCGAAGCCCGTACAGGTCCAGCCCGGCGCCCATCGGCCGCGGTTGCGGGCCCTCGGCGAAGCCCGAGCGGTGCGCGGTGTGCCGCTCGCGGAAGCGGTCGGGGACCAGCACCTCGACGGGACGGCCCAGCAGTTCGATGCGGTCATACCCGAACAGCTGCTCGGTCTGGGCGTTGACCAGCTGGATCAGTCCTATGCCGTCGACGATGACCATGGCGTCCGGCGCGGACTCCAGCAACTCCCGGAACCGCTGCTCGGCGGCTTTGCGGTCGGAGACGTCGCGGACGGCGGCGGAGTACAGGCGGCCGCCGTCGGCTTGCAGTGGCGACAGCGAGATCTCCACCGGGAACTCGGTGCCGTTCTTGCGCAGGCCGTACAGGTCCAGGCCGGCACCCATCGGCCGTGCCTGGGGACCTTCGGCGAAGTCCGAGCGGTGCGCGGTGTGCCGTTCGCGAAAGCGGTTGGGGACCAGCAGCTCCACCGGCTGCCCCAGCAGTTCGGCGCGCGCGTAGCCGAACAGCTGCTCGGTCTGGGCGTTGACCAGCTGGATCAGCCCCGTGCCGTCGACGATCACCATGGCGTCCGGTGCGGACTCCAGCAGCTCCCGGAACCGCTTCTCGTCCCAGGCCCCGTGGTCGTGGGTGACATCAGTGGCACCACAGGTACAACGACTGCTGCGATCCGGGCGCGCCTGAGGTAATTCGGCCTCCGCGGGGACTGCATTCATGGAACTCCTCAAAAAGCCCTATATCTCCTTGGAATGGCAGGTGGCGATCGCCGCATCGCAACGCTACCGTGTTCGACCGGTTACGGTGCGCGTTCCGGCCAATCAGCTCGGACGGGGCCTTCGTGAGAACTCTTAAGGGACATCCCTCGATCTTTCGCACCAATCCGGGGGAGCCGCAGCCTCGTATGTCAGGAGACGAGTGTTCAATTCTTGGTGTGGAGGAGGACCACGCGATGGCCTTGGAACACGGATCCGTGCGCGCTGAGCAGGTCACCGCCGGCATGGACCTGCTGTGCCGCGGTGCCTGGCGGCCGGTGCTGGCCGACGCCGACGTGATGGCGGCGAGGAACGGCAAGCGGGCCCGGATCGTCGTCGGCAGAGCCGGCACCGACGCCACGGACACCGTCGACCTGGTCGCGCACTCCATGGTCCGGGTCCGGCCCCGGCAACCGTAGGCCGTATCGTTGGTCAAGATCCTGACCCGCCGGGGTCGGGAAGTTCCGAGCACTTGGGGGCCGCCGCGATGACCGAGTCCACCCGCCCGCTCGGCGGACGGCTGCCGCTGGCCGACCCGGCGGCGCTCGCCCCGGCCCAGCGCGAGCTCTACGACCAGCTGATCGGCACGTGGGTGGCGTTCACCGACAAGCTGGGCATCCGGTCCACGACCGAGGACGGCCGGCTGATCGGCCCGTTCAACGCGCTGCTGCTGCATCCCGAGGTGACCGCGAAGCTGCTGGAGTTCCAGGCCGCCGAGTCGGCGAACACCGGCCTGTCGCCGAGCGTGCGCGAAGTGGTGATCATCGTCCTGGGTTTCGTCTACGCCGCGGACTACGAGCTGTACGCGCACAAGATCGTCGCCCGGACCGCCGGACTGGCCGACGACCACGTCGTGGCCCTGGCCGGCGGGGACATCCCGGAGGGCCTGGGCGAGCACGAGAAGCTCGCCGCGCGGCTCACCCTGGCTATGGCGACGCGCCGCCACATCGACGAGGAGCTGTATCAGGAGGCCGAGTCGGCGTTCGGGGCGAAGGGCCTGTTCGACATCGCCGCCGTGATGGGCGTCTACCACACGGTGTGCACCATGCTCACCCTGTTCGAGGTCCCGGCGCCGTAGGTGTTGTCCGCCATGCACGTCACCGGGGGCACCGTGTGGCTGACCGGACTCCCGAGCGCGGGCAAGAGCACGATCGCCGACGCCGTGGCCGAGCGACTGCGCGCCGAGGGGCGCCGGGTGGAGGTCCTGGACGGGGACGAGATGCGCCGGGTGCTCTCCTCCGGGCTCGGATTCAGCCGCGCCGACCGGGACACCAACGTCGAGCGCATCGGGCTGGTGGCGGAGCTCCTGTCCCGCAACGGGGTCCTCACCCTCGTCCCCGTCATCGCGCCCTACTCGGCCGCGCGCGACGCGGTGCGCCTCCGGCACGAGTCCTGCGGGCTCACCTTCCTTGAGGTGTATGTCGCCACCCCGCTGGCCGTGTGCAGGAAGCGGGATGTGAAGGGCCTTTACGCGCGCAGCGAGGCCGGTGAGCTCGTCGGGTTGACCGGGGTCGACGACCCCTATGAGCCGCCGGAGCGCCCGGATCTGGTCGTCGAGACCCAGCATCAGAGCGTTGAGGACTCCGTGACGGAAGTGATGACGCTGCTGGGCAAGCACGGACTGTAAATGACGGCCCGGCCAGCTCACCGCCACCTAGACTTCTCATATGAAACCGCCAGTAGCTGCCCGCCGTGACCATGAGCGTTCCCGCCACGGCGATGTCGTCAACGATCCCTACGCCTGGCTGATCGACCGGGAAGACGACGAGGTGCTGGCCTACCTCAAGGACGAGAACGCCTTCACCGAGGCCGGGACCGCCGATCAGGCGGAGCTCCGCGAGACGATCTTCCAGGAGATCAAGTCCCGGACGAAGGAGACGGACTTGTCCGTCCCCACCCGCAAGGGCGACTGGTGGTACTACTCCCGCAGCGTCGAGGGGCTGCAGTACTCGATCCACTGCCGGGTCGCCGCCGACGGTCCGACGCCGCCCAGCCTCCCCGAGGACGGCTCCGCGCTGCCCGGCGAGCACGTCCTGCTCGACGGCAACGTGCTCGCCGAGGGGCACGACTTCTTCTCCCTCGGCGGATTCGACATCTCCCCGGACGGCAGGTTCCTGGCGTACTCCTTCGACTTCGCCGGCGACGAGCGCTACACGCTGAAGGTGCGCGATCTGTCCACCGGCGAGGACCTGGCCGACGAGGTCGAGAACACCTATGTCTCGATCGCCTGGTCGCGCGACGCCTCCACGCTCTTCTACACCACGATCAACGACTCCTTCCGCGCCTACCGCGTACACCGGCACGTGCTCGGGACGCCGGCCGCGCAGGACGTGATCGTCCTGCAGGAGGACGACGAGCGCTTCTACGTCGACGTCCTGCTCACCCGCAGCGAGCGGTTCCTGCAGATCACCAGCCGGTCGGAGATCACCAGCGACGTGCGGCTGCTGGACGCCGACGACCCGGCCGGGTCCTTTCAGATCGTCGCGCCGCGCCGCAACGGCGTCGAGTACTCGGTGGAGCACTGGGCCCATCCCGGCGACCCGGCGCGCGACCTGCTCCTCGTCCTGCACAACGCGGACGGCAAGGTGGACTTCGAAATCGCCTCGATGCCGGCTGCCGCCCTCGGCGAGCACGCGGCGTGGACCCCGCTCGTCGCGCACCGGCAGGGCGTCCGTCTGAACTCCGTCGAGGCCTTCGCCGGCCACCTCGTCGTCGGCTACCGCCGCGAGGGGCTCACCGGGCTCGCCGTCCATCCCGTCGACGCCGCCACCGGAACGCCGGCCGCGCAGGGCACGCCGATCGAGTTCCCCGAGCAGGTCCATTCGGTCGGCCCGGACGAGAACGACGAGTACGACACCACCCGCTACCGTCTGGGCTACACCTCGATGGTCACCCCGCAGAGCGTCTACGACTACGACGTCGCGACCGGCGAGCTGACGCTGCTCAAGCGCAAGCCGGTGCTCGGCGGCTACGACCCCGACGACTACGTGCAGGAACGCGTCTGGGCCACGGCGGACGACGGGGCGCGCGTCCCGGTGACGCTGGTGCACAAGAAGGGTGTCGAGGCGGACGGCTCGAATCCCTGCGTGCTGTACGGATACGGCTCGTACGAGACCTCCATCGACCCGTACTTCGCCATCCCGCGCCTGAGCCTGCTCGACCGCGGCTTCGTCTACGCGATCGCCCACATCCGCGGCGGCGGCGAGATGGGCCGCCAGTGGTACGAGGACGGCAAGCTCCTCCACAAGCGCAACACCTTCACCGACTTCATCGCCGCCGCCCGCCACCTGGTCGCCGCCGGCTGGACCACCAAGGACCGCCTCGTCGCCCGCGGCGCGAGCGCCGGCGGCCTGCTGATGGGCGCCGTCGCCAACCTCGCGCCGGACGACTTCCGCGCCATCGTCGCCGGGGTCCCGTTCGTGGACGCGCTGAACACGATCCTGGACCCGGACCTGCCGCTGACCGTCATGGAGTGGGAGGAGTGGGGCAACCCGGTGGAGGACCCCGAGGTCTACGCCTACATGAAGGGCTACAGCCCCTACGAGAACATCGCGGAGGCGCAGTACCCCTCGATCCTGGCCATCACCAGCCTCAACGACACCCGCGTCGGCTTCCACGAGCCGGCCAAGTGGATCGCGCGGCTGCGCGCCGAAGCCGGCGGCGAGCAGGACTTCCTGCTCAAGACCGAGATGGAGGCCGGGCACGGCGGACGCTCCGGGCGCTACAGCGCCTGGCAGGAGGAGGCGTTCAAACTGGCCTGGATCATCGGCAAGGCGGCGGGGCCGGCGGCGGGCTGAGGGCAGCCTCTGGAGCGTGGATGACAGTCGGCCCGGCGGCCGTCATCCACGCTCCTACCGATCGCCGGAAGCCCTTGCCGGCCTAGGCCATGGTCGTGCTAGGACGCGACCGGATGCCGGTAGCGCAGCGCTTGGGTCGCGACTCGCGTGCCGAGGTGGCTCGCCGTGGTCATGTCGGCGGCGTGGACGGCGTCCGGGCCCTGGTCGTTCCAGGTCTGGGCGCCCGCGCCGAGGTAGAACCCGAGCCGGTTGTCGTCGTGTTCGCTGCTGGTGGTGGTGTTCCAGCCGGGCATGAGGCCCAGGCTGACCCAGTGCATGCCGTGTTGGGCGGCCAGCAGGGCGAGGTACTGCAGCGTGTGCAGTTTGTCGCCGCTCATCGATCCGGAGTTGGTGAACCCGGAGGCGAGTTTGTCCAGCCAGCGCTGGTCCATCCAGCGCTTGGAGGTGGCTTCGGCGAAGGCGTGGAAGGCCCCGGACGCCGATCCCATGTAGGTCGGTGTCCCGAAGATGATCGCGTCGGCGGCGTCGAGGACGTCCCACTTCGCGTCGGTCATGTCGGCCACGTCGACCAGGTCGGCGCGGGCTCCGGGTACCGATTCGACACCGTCGCGGACGGCCTTGGCGAGCTCCAGGGTGTGTCCGTAGCCGGAGTAGTAGGCGATGGCGACGTGAATGGTCGTCATGTCAGGTCCTTTCGTTGTGGGGGGCTTGCTCAGGACTCGCGGGAGTCCGCGGTCTCGGTCATGTCCGGGTAGCGGTCGCCGGCCACCTGCGCGGCGATCGGGTCCAGACGGGCCAGTTCGTCGTCGGTGAGGGAGATCTCGAGGGCGGCCAGGTTCTCCGCCAGCCGCGCCGGGTCGCGGGTGCCGGGGATCGGCACCACTGTCAGGTTCCGTACGACGGCCTGCTGATGCAGCCAGGCCAGGGCGATCTGGGCCATCGACGCCCCTCGGGCCTCGGCGATCCCGGCCACCGGTGCCAGCAGTTCGGCGTTGCGCTGGGCGTTCTCGCCGGTGAACCGGGGGAACACCGAGCGGACGTCATCGCTTCGCAGTTGGGCGGGCATCGCCCCGGTCAGGAATCCCCGCCCCAGTGGGGAGTAGGGCACCACGCCGACGCCCAGTTCAGCGGCGGTCGGCACCAGCGTGCCCTCGATGTCACGCGTGAACAGCGACCATTCCGACTGGACGGCGGCGATGGGGTGCACGGCGTCGGCTTCGCGGAGCTCGTCGCCGGTGACCTCGCTCAGGCCCAGGTGCCGCACTTTGCCTTGGGTGACCAGTTCGGCCATCGCCCCGACCGATTCGGCCAGCGGTATTCGCGGGTCGCGGCGGTGCATGTAGTAGAGGTCGATCTCGTCGAGTCCGAGCCGGGACAGGCTGCCGTCGACGGCTTGCCGGATGTAGCCGGGATCGTTGCTGACCGACATCGAGCCGCCGGCGCCGCGGACGCTGCCGAACTTGGTGGCGATGACGACCCGCTCGCGGTGTGCCCGCACGAACGGGGCGAGGAAGCGTTCGTTCTCGCCCCGGCCGTACATGTCGGCGGTGTCGAACAGCGTCACGCCCCGTTCGAGGGCCGCTTCCAGTGTGGCGTGGGCGGCCGAGGTGTCGGTGTCGCCGTAGAACTCGCTCATCCCCATGCAGCCGAGGCCCTGTGCTCCCACCGTCGGACCCCGACGGCCGAGCCGGACGTGCTCCAGCCTGCTGTCTGTCACGTGTGCTCCTTCGTTGTTGACGTTGGTAACGCTAAAGTGATGACAGCGTCAGTGTCAACGTCAACAGTTTCGCGCTATCATCGTCACGTGAAAGCGGACGAGCGACGGCCAGGGGCGGACGACCAGCGCGAGCAGATCCTGGGCGCGGCGGTGAAACTGCTCGCCGAAGCCGGGCCGTCCGGGCTCTCCACCCGGGCCGTCGCGGCGGCGGCTGGAGTCCAGACACCGGCTCTGTACCGGCTGTTCACGGACAAGGACGGACTCCTCGACGCCGTGGCCAGCTTCGGCTTCGAGAGCTACCTGGCCGACAAGCGCGCGTTCGAGCCCGGCGAGGACCCGGTCGAGGACCTGCGCCGAGGCTGGGACCTGCACGTCGAGTTCGGACTGGCCAATCCGGCCGTCTACACGCTGATGTACGGCAACGCCCGACCGGACCGCCAGCCCGCGGCAGCCGCGGAGAACCGCGCCATCCTGCGCGCCATGCTCGAACGCGCCAACCAGCAGGGCCTGCTGCGGGTATCCGTCGACGCGGCCACTGTGGCCATCGAGGCCTCCACGACAGGCGCGGTCCTTCTGCTGCTGGCCCAGCCCGAACACGCGCGCGACGCCGAGGTGATCAGGCCGCTGCGGGACATCGTGCTCGACGCCGTGACGGAGCAGCGGGCATCGCGCGCCGCCGACCGGTCCCCGATCGCCGACCGCGCGCAGTCGCTACTGGGGATCATCGCCCCCGCCGGCGACGCCGACCCCGTGACTGAGGCGGGCTTCAGCGTCTCCGAAGCCGGCCTGTTGCGGGAATGGCTCGCGCGACTCGACGGGGCGCACCGATCCATCGGCAACGGCGACGGCAATGGCACAGGCGGCAACAGCGGCGGCGGCCCCGGCAGCAGCAGCGGCGGCGGCAACTCGGCATCTCGATAGCCGCAGCAGCGGCGCCTGCGATGCGTCCTGGGATGCGGCCTGCGATGTCGCAGGAATGTCAGCCGATTCCGTCGTCACCCCGGCTGAGCTTGAGCAGTGCCGCCGAGGTACGCGTGGCGAGTACGCCGGACACGGCCGCGGGGGACAGGAGCGGTGCGCCGTCGATGACCCCGGGCCCGGTGCCGGTCGCGGAACCGAAGTCCGCGGGGATCAAGGCGATCCGGCGCGCGCCGAGCATTTCGCAGCGGGCGATGCCCTCGGCGAGGCCGGGGTCGCCGCCGCGCAAGGCGACTTCCACCCACGGCAGGCCTCCCTGGGTCCTGACCAGATGGGCGATCCGGAAGAGCTCCGCGTCGTCGAACCGGTTGGCGGCGTTCGCGATCACCAACGCCGCGAGGTCGGTCGCGCGGGGCGAGCCGGCGGCCTGGGCCACCGCCACTCGGAGCCAGCCGGTCAGCAGGGTCGCGGTGCCGAACGGTTCGGCCAGCACGATCCGGCCGGCGGCCGCGCCGACCGGCACCGACATCAGCGTCCGGGCGGCGTCCGCGACCAGCCTCGGATCACGTCCCAGCGTCATCGGCACCACGCACACCGGCAGATCGGTGGTCTCCAATGCCTCCCGGACAACCTCGCCCAATTCCCGGCGTGCCGACGCCGCGCGGAACAGCGCCCCACGCTCGGCCGACGGCTCCACCTCCACGTCGGCGCCACCCTCGTGGCCTCCGACGATGACCACCGCAGCACGCGCGGTACCCGCCGCCGGCATGACTGGTGTGCCGACTGGCGTCCCGACTACTGTGACGCGGACCACGTTGTGCGGATCGTTCAGGGCTGACTGTCTGATCAGTGCGTTCATACGTCCTCGCCGACATTGCCCAGGGGTGAGCGAGCGCCGTATGCCCCGAGTTTCTTGAAGCAAACGTTCAGATTGTCCGCTGAATGAGATCCGTCCACATCAGGCATTGGCGCTCCAGGACTGGCGAGGCGACCAGCCGCGCCACGCGCCGCGCGTCCTCAACGTACAGCGCGGCGTCTTCGTACCGGCCCAGCGCGACGCAGGTGTCCGCACCCATGAGGTAAATCCGCGCGGCCAGTGTCGGGTGGTCGACCGAGTCCACCAACGCGTTCGCCCGGGCGATGTGCTCCAGAGCGGACCGTTCGTCGCCCAGGCGTGAGGACACCGTGGCCACCATGCCTTCGGCCGTCGCCTCGAAGCGCAGGTCCTCCGCGGAACGCGCCGCCTCCATGGCCTCCCGTGCCAGCTCCAACGCCGTGCCGAGATCCCCGGCGTCGCGGTGGGCCTGGGCGAGCCGGGTCAGCGTGTCGGCCTCGTTGCGGCGGTCGCCGATCCGCCGGTGCATCGTCAGCGCCTCCGTGAGAAGGGCTCGTGCGGCGGCCAGCCGCTCTTCTCGGGCGTCGTCGGGCTCGGCCGAGTCCATCAGGGCGCCGCGATCGATGTGGGCCGTGCCGAGGTTCGCCAGACTCACCGCCTCGCCGGCCGCCCGACCGCAGGCCCGGTGCAGCTGGAGGGCTTGGTCGAGGGCGCTCACCGCTTCGTCCGCGCGCCCCGCGGTCCACAACGCGCTGCCGAGGTTGTTCAGGGCGACCGCCTGACACTCGGTCCATCCGGCCCGCTCGGCCAGCGCCGTCGTACGGCCGAAACGCCGTACCGCCGAAGCATGGCGTCCCTGCGACAGATCCACCATCGCCGTGGACAGTTCCGCGGCGGCCACGGCCCGGGGATCGTCGCCGCGACGTGCCGCGCCCCGCGCCGCCTGCGCCACCGCGGCCCAGTCGGCCGTCCCCGAGCGCATCATGAAGTACCCGCTCATCAGGTCGGCCATCTCCCACGCGGGCGCGAGGTGTCCCTGGCCGGCCAGGTGCGGGATCAGCGCGACGAGGTTGGCCCGCTCGGCGTCGATCCAGGCCAGCGCGGCGGCCGGATCGGCGAAGGCGGGCACGTCGTCGGCGGGCAGGCGGGTGCGGCCTCCGTGGGCCGGCAGGTGGAGCAGGTGCGGGTAGAGGATGCCCGCGACCGACTCCAGATGTGCCAGATGGTGTTCTGCCAGCCGCGCCGTGGCCTCGGCGCCCTCGGCGTCGCCGTCCGCCAGCTCCGAGGCGAACAGCCGGACGAGATCGTGCATGGCGAAGCGGTCCGCGCCGTGTTCCTGCAGCAGGTGCCGGTCGGCCAGCCGGTTGAGGGCCTGAGCCGCGCGGGGGCGGCTGATGCCCGCGACCGCCGCCGCCGTCCCGACCGCCACGTCGAAGCCGGGGACGGCGCCCAGCAGGCGGAACATCCGGGCCTCCGGCGGCGGCAGGGCGTCGACCGACAGGGCGAACGCGGCCCGCACCGCGCCGTCGGGATCGTCGGCGCTCTCCAGTGCGTCGAGCCGGTTGTCCATCTTCATCGCGGTCGCATAGCCGGCCAGGCTCAGCTGCGGCCGGGCGGCCAGGTTCGCCGCGGCGATGCTCAGGGCCAACGGCAGCCGCGCGCACAGCTGGATCAGCTCCCTGGCGGCCTCGGGTTCCTGCGCGGTCCGCCGTGGGCCGACCATGTCCTCCAGCAGTTCCAGAGCCTCCGGGGACGACAGCGCGTCCAGCGAGACCACCTGTGCCCCGTCGCGGGCGACCAGCCCGGTCATCCGATGCCGCGAGGTGACGAGCACGAGCGAACCGCCGGCGGGCAGCAGCGGACGGACCTGGTCGGCCCGCCCGGCGTTGTCCAGCAGGACCAGGACCCGCTTCCCCGTCAGAAGGCTGCGATACAGGGCGGCGGCCTGGGCCACGTCCTCGGGCACCTGGGCCGGCGGCACGCCGAGCGCGGTCAGGAACCCGGTCAGTGCGGCGTGCGGCCGGACCGGGTCGGTGCCGCTGTGGCCGCGCAGATCGACGTAGAGCTGCCCGTCGGGGAACAAGTCGAGCACGCGGTGCGCCCACCGCAGTGCCAGCACGGTCTTGCCGAGGCCGCCCATCCCGGTCAGGACGATCAGGCCCGCCGCGGGTCCGCCCGACCGGTGCCGGGCCATCGCCGCGTCCAGCAGGTCCAGCTGCTCTTGGCGTCCAACGAACTCGAACGGCTCGGCGGGGAGCTGGGCCGGAGTCGGGACGGCCAGGACCGGCCGTTCCACCCGGCCCGGCAGCCGGTCACGCAGGATCCTGAGCTGCGAGGCCCGCAGTTCGACCCCCGGCGACACCCCTAGCTCGGTGTCCAACAGAACACGGACTTCCTCGAACAGGGCCAGCGCCGCGGCCTGCCGCCCGGTGCCCGCCAGGGCCAGCATCAACCGCGCGGCCACCCCCTCGTGCAGCGGCTCGGCGCCGTGCACGGCCCGCAGCGGCTCGGCGACCTGGGCGTAGCGCCCCACCGAGAACGCCGCGTCCGACCAGTCCAGGACCAGGGAGGTCCGGTGCGCCTGCACCGCGACGACGGCCGGATGCCCGCCGAGGCGCGCGTCACCCTCCAGCACCCGGGACCCGTGCCAGCACGCCCACGCCTCGCTGAACAACTGGCACGCCGAGGCCGCCGCGCCCCGCTCCCACGCGCGCCGGCCCTGCTCGGCCAGCCGGTCGAAGGCGGCCAGATCGAGCTGCTCCGGCTCCACGGTGAGCAGGTATCCGCCGGCGGCGCTGCGCAGCAGCCGGCTGCGCTCGCCCACCCGCGCTCCCGGTTCGAGGACCCGGCGTACGTGGGCGACGTAGGTGTGGACGAGTTCCCGGCAGGTCCGAGGAGGATCCTCGCGCCACAAGGCGTCCACGAGTTCGGGCACGGTGACGACCCGCCCGTGCTGGACCGCGAGCAGGCTCAGCACCGCCTGCTGCAAGGGCGAACCGATTTCGACGACGCCATCACCGCGGAGGATCGCGAACCGGCCGAGCACCCGAAACCGGACCCGGCCGGTCGGACCCGAACCCGACCCCGAGCCTGAACTAGAACTAGAACTAGAACTAGAACCGGAGGTAGAACTAGAACCAGAAGTAGAAGCGGAACCAGGCCCCGGACCCCGGCGGCTCTCGCCGGATCGCAGGCGAACCCCGGCAGGCCCGGCAGGCCCGGCAAGTCGCTCGGCAAGCTCCTCGGCCGCCATGTCCAAGGCCCGCGCCAGCCGGTGGATCGACGCCGCCCGGGGCCTGGCGACCTGCCCGTCCTCGAGGTAACGCAGCGCTCGGACACTCATCCCGGCGCGCCCCGCGAGCTCCTTCTGGCTGATGCCCGCCGCCTCGCGGGCACGGCGCAGCGGACTGTCGCCGTCCCGGACGGTGTGCGCGTTGCTGACCATGGTGGTGACTTCGCCCCCTGGGATCCGTGTCGTGGATCCTCGGGAGGATTGGCGCACCGCCGGAGTGCCTTGTAAGGCGCCGGTAATCGGACGGTAAGAACCGGCGACAGCCGCGGCGGCCGCGCGTGGCATCCCACGCGCGGCCGCCCCCGTTCGTCAGCCCCCCGTTCGTCAGCTCCCGGTCACCCTGCGGCGGTGATGTCGAGGACGTTCTGGCCCACCGGCACCCAAGCGGTCCACAACGCGCCGGCCTTCACCGAGGCCGCGCCGCCGCTGGTCAGGGCGAAGATCAGCGGACCGTTGCCGGGATCGCTGCCGACCGCGATCGTGGCGGCCTGGGCGTGCTCGTCGACCCAGTTCGTCGACAGCCCGCCCTCCTTCGCCAGGACTTCGCCGTCGCCGCGGATCGCGGTGATCAGCGGGCCGTCGAGCGGGTCGCTGGCGACCGCGATCTGCGTCATGCCGCCGGCCTCGTCGACCCAGTTCGTGGACAGGCCGCCCGCCTTGGACCAGACCTCGCCGGTCGAGCTCAGGGCCGTGATCAGCGGGCCGTTCGCGGCGTCGCTGGCCGCTGCCACGCGGGTCATGTCCCCCGCTTCGCCGACCCAGTTGGTCGAAAGGCCGCCCTCCTTGGCCCAGACGTTGCCGTTGGACTGCACGATCACCAGCAGCGGACCGTGCGCCGGGTCGCTGGCGACGGCGACCTGGGCGACGTCACCGGCCTCGTCCACCCACCCGGCGGACAGGCTGCCCTCCTTCGCGTACAGCTCCCCGCCGAAGCCGATGTACGCCAGCAGCGGACCGTTCGTCGGGTCGCTCGCGGCCGCGACCTGCGTCGCCGGGCCTCCCTCGTCGACCCATCCGGCGCCCAGGCCGCCTTCCTTCGCGTACACCTCGGCGTTGCCGCTGGTCGTGACGAGCAGCGGTCCGTTCGTGGAGTCGCTGGCCTCGGCCAGGTGCCCCACACCGGATATCTCGAGGTCCCACGGCACACCGCTCAGCGCGCCCTGCGAGGCGTACATGTTGCCGTCGGTGCTCCTGGCGCCGAGCACCAGGTTCGGGTTCGAGAACACCGTGTCCGGCACGAACCCGGCCGTCCCCACCGGAGTGCCGTTGCCGGTGGGACCGTCGTAGCCGGTCTGCGCGGAGCAGAAGTAGGACGGGCTGCAGCTGCCGTTGCTGCCGCTGGTGACGTCGTTGAGCTCGCCGATGTGCGCGTACGGATACGACGCCGGATTCCCGCCGGCGGTGATGGTGTTCGCCTGGGCGTAGACCGCGGCGATGATCGGCGAGGACTCGCTGGTGCCGCCGACCTGTTCCCAGCCGCCCGCGTTGTAGCTGTCGTAGACGGCGACGCCGGTGTTCGGGTCGGCGTCCGCCGACACGTCGGCCACGGTGCGCCGGGAGCAGCCGGTGTCCGACTGCCACACGGGCTTCGCCTCGTAGGCCGAGCAGCCGGAGCCGGTGCCGGACCAGGCGTTCTCGGTCCAGCCGCGGGCGTTGCCGCTGCTGTACAGGGAGGTGCCGCCGACGGCGGTCACGTCGGGGGAGGCCGCCGGGTACATGACGCCGTAGCCGCTGTCGCCGGCCGAGGCGGTGACCACGACGCCGGGGTGGTTGTAGTAGGCGGTGTCGAGCGCAGTCTCCCCGCTGAACTCGGCCCCGCCGTAGCTGTTGGAGATGTACTTGACGCCCTCGGCGGCCGCCGAGTTCACACCGGCTCCGAGATCGCCGTAGCCCGCGGAGTTCGCCTCGACCAGCATGATGTGGCACTGCTGGCACAGCGCGGACACCATGTCCACGTCCAGCGCCTCCTCGGTGGCCCATCCCGCGTTCGCCCCGGTGGCCGGGGCGGGCAGCGGTCCGGGGGCGCCGAGCTCGTTGACCTTGGTCACGCAGCCGGACAGCGTCGTGGCGTTGCAGGCGGCCAGGCCGAACTGGGCCCGGTAGGCCGCGTCGTCGGCGACGATGGCGGGATCGTCGTAGGCGTCGACGATGGCCACCGTGACCTGCGGACCGTTGGCACCGGCCCCGACGCGGTAGGCGCTTTGCAGGTCGGAGGGGAAGTAGCCGTAGCCCCAGGGCGTGTTGAAGGGCGCGACCGCTCCGCGCGCCAGCGGTTTGAGGTCGGTGCGCCGCTGCGCGAGGCACGCCGCGGCCCCGGGCTTGGGAGTGGCGCAGACGTTCTGCGCAGCGGCTTTGGCCGTGGAGCGCGCGGCCATGGTGGTCGCATCGCTGGGGCCCTTGGGCTTGGTCGGGGTGGTTCTGGTCGCGGTTGTGCTGCCGGAGGCGGCATCGGCCGGCGCCGTGCTGGCGAGCCCGGCGGCGAGCACCACGGCTATCGCGGCCAGTGCGGCCGCGACCGTGTGGCGTTTCCTGGACAAAGTTCCCTCCCTGTGTCGTGCGCGAAGGTTCCGCGCCTGGAACACGACAAAGGTAGGAAGCAGTGCCGGGCAGCAGGCTAGAGCCGCTGGCATGCGCTGGCAGTGCTGTGACCTGGCCTTGAGCTGTCGACCCGCGAACAGGCGGCAGAAAGAGGCAAGACCGGCCGGCTCCGGCGGGCCCTTCGGGTGACCATCGGACGGGAAATGGTGTGAAATCACCCTTCCGGGGCAGATCGCTCAAATGGACACACCTGGCCTCGCCGGTCTGAACCGGGAGATCCACGCCGCCTACCTGGAGGAGCTCACCCCGGCCGAACGGTCGGCGCTGATGTCCTGGACCGGGTTCTCCGCGACCTTCGCCGCCGTGCGGGCGATCACGTACAGCATCCGCAGCGGGAAGGGCCCGTTCCACAACGTCTCCGCCGGCAGCACCCACCTGCACCACTACCTGTGGGGGATCGCCATGGTGAGCGGAGTCGGCGCGGTCGCGGTGCACGGCACGGAGGAGAACCGCCGGCATCCGGGCGTCGCGCTCGGCTACGGCACCGGGCTCGCACTGATCGTCGACGAGTTCGCGCTGCTGCTGGACCTCAAGGACGTGTACTGGGCCAAGCAGGGGCGCGTGTCGGTGGACGTCGGCGTCGGAGGCATCGCGATCGGCGGGACCATTCTGGCCGCGTTGCCGATTCTGAAGCGGCTCGTCGCCAACCGCGCCTCCCGGGCTCGCAACCGCTGAGGGTCGCTACCGCTGAGGCCGGCTACCGCAGCCGTACCACCAGGGTCTCCAGGCCCCGATGCCGTGGATTGGCCTGCCACCGGGCCCGGCCCCGTTCCCCGCGAGCGGTCCGCAGCTTGGGGAAGCGTGCGAACAGCCGGGCGAGGGCGATCTCGGCCTGTACCACCGCCAGCTGCGCCCCGAGGCAGCGATGGATGCCGTGGCCGAACGCGAGGTGCCCGCCGGGTGCGCGCGTGATGTCGAAGCGTTCCGGATCCTCGAACACGGCCGGGTCGTGGTTCGCCGCCATCAGCGCCACGTGCACGAACTCGCCCGCGGGGATCTCGGTGTCGGCCAGGGTGACCGGTTCGGTGGTGTAGCGCAGGGAGGCCAGCGCGGAGGAGCTTTCGTACCGCAGCGTCTCCTGGACCGCGCCGTGGATCAGCGTCGGGTCGGCGCGGAGCTTGTCGAGCTGGTCCGGGTGCGCGAGCAGGGTGTGGACCGCGTTGGCGATGAGGTTGACCGTGGTCTGATGACCGGCGACCACCAGCAGGAAGGCCATCGAGGTGATCTCGTCCACGCTCAGCCGGTCGCCGTCCTCCTCGGCGGCCAGCAGCGCCGACAGCAGGTCATCCCCGGGGCGCTCACGCTTGTGGGCGACCAGCTGCTCGATGCGATCGCGGGTGTCCTCGGCACTGGTCACCGAGACCTCGCCGTCGCCGTGGCCGCCGTCGACGGACTTGCCGCGCACGGCGAACCGCGAGGGGTCGAAGCCGGTGCCGCCGAACAGTTCGAAAGCCACCGCGATCGGCAGCGGGAGGGCGAAGCGGCTGATGAGATCGGCTTCCCGCGCGCCGGACAGGTCGTCGAGCAGAGTGTCGACGAGCTCTGCGATACGTGGCCGAAGCTCCTCGATACGCCGGGTTGTATAAGCCTTCTGAACCAGTCTGCGCAGCCGTGTGTGCTCCGGCGGATCGGCGTTGAGCATGTGCGCGGTCAACGCCTTGCCCGGACCACCCGAGGTCTCGCCGATGTACGCCGCGTAGCGCTCGGTCGCGGATTCCTTGGCCAGGCGCGGGTCGGCCAGGGCCGCTTTCGCGTCGGCGTGGCCGGTGATGACCCAGCCCTGGAGCGGTAGCGGTCCGGGGAAGCGGATCGGCTGGGCTCCGCCGCGCCGGCGCCACTGCGCGTAATGCGTGTGCTGGTCGCGGAAGAAGGCTTCGCCGACGTCTTCGAACTCGAACCTGGGGGCGTCCGTCGGCGACTCAGCGTTCGTCTCCGTCACGCCCGGCGCCCTCGGACCAGCCGCACCTCGTCGACGCCGAGCAGGCCCAGCAGCGGCACCTTCGCGCTCCGCTGCCGGGGGTCCACGACGAGCCCGTCCCGCCGGATCCGGTCCAGCAGCAGCTCGGCCAGCGGCATCACCATGTGCCGGCCCCAGCAGCGTTCCGAGACGTGCCCGAAGGGCAGGAACCCCGGTGCGGTGTCAGGGTCCAGATGATCCCAGCGCTCGGGGCGGAAGGTGTCGGGGTCGTCGAACAGCGCCGGGTCGCGGTGTGAGAGCAGCGGCAGCACGAGCACGTCGTCCCGTTCGCCGATCCGCGCGTCGATCGCCGGGTATTCCGGGCTCGCGCGCCGCAATATGTTCCACGACGGCGGCAACAATCGCAGCGACTCCATGATGACGTTCTTGTTACTGACTTCCGCGTCGAAAGGCGCGCCGAGCCACACCGCGTTCGCGACCAGAGTCGAGACCGTGAAACAAAGCGGTGCGGCGGCCCGTCGGTATATGCCCATCGCGTAACGCCGGTCCTGATATCCCTTGGCGTCGGCGAACAATCCGGCCAGGCCCGTGGCGCCCCGCCGCCCGCGCGGCAGCGCCGCCCCGACGGTGATCACCGACCAGGTGAGCTTCGGGGTGAGCTCCAGGTTGCGGCTCATCAGCATCCGCAGCCGGCGCGGATCCCCGGCCAGGATCATGTCCCGCAGGTAGGTGTGCCCGGTGATCGGCCAGGGGCCGGCCAGGTCGGCCTCCGGCGCCGGCCGGCCGAGCGCGGCCTTCACGTCGGTGCCGGTGACGTGCATGACCGATGCGGCCTCGGGCCGGGCGATCGAGCGCCCGTGCAGCGGCTTGAACGTCGGCCGCTCCACCTCCGTGGCCCGCCGGGCGCCCAGGATCCGGTCGGCGATGCCGGGGTCGGCGACCCCGATGGTGTCGTGGTCGATGCGGAACAGGTCCTCGCCGGTCCGTTCCCGCAGCATCGCGGCCAGCCGCGGCGAGAACACCGTCGTGCGGGCTCCGGCGATCGAGGAGATGGTCACGGCGAGTCGCCCTTTCTGGGGAGGAAAAGCGGCGCCCCGGCCGGGGCCCGCGTGTCGCGGGTCCGGCCGGGAACCTTTTGTCACCGGGCTCGGCTTAGTACCAGAAGTACCAAGCGCTGGCCTTCATGCTCTTCCGTGCGGCGACGGAATTGCGCAGAGCGAACAGGACCTTCATGGGTGTCCTCCCTCCGGTGGTGAAGTGCTGACGGATCGCGTCAACAGGTGTCAGCATCGCACTTTCCAGAGATTCGGCAATGCTTGTCGATCAACGTTGAGGATCAGTTGAGGATCACGCTTTTCTGGGGGAATTCACAGGGCCGGCCGGGTTTTACGGGATGTCCGATGGGGAAATCGGCGCGGACGCCGTCCCCCTCCGGCGCCGCGGATACGGCACTATCGACCCGTGCTCACCACGAAAGGGGCCCGCCAGTGCTGAGCCGGCTGCGCCGTCGCTCGTCCGTCATCGCCATGGCGGCCACCGTGCTGGTCGTCGTCGCGGTCCTGGTCGCCGACGTCGCGATCAAGCACGTCGCCGAGGGGCGCATCGCCAAGGTGGCGGGCTGCCGCCTGCAGGCCGCCGGCCCGGTCGGGGCCTCGCTGCCCGGGACGTTCGCCGGCCTGGGCGCGGTGTTCGGCAGCGTCGGGGACGTGCGCGTCCAGGCCGACGGGGTGTCGCGCGACGGGGTCGCGGCCCACGTCGACACGGTGCTGCACGGTGTGACCACGGGCGGTGCGACCAGCGGCGGCACGGCCGTCGCGACCGCCCCCTACAGCGCCATGAGGCAGCAGCTGGTGCAGATGTCAGGGCTGACCGATCCGGTGCTGTCGGCCGACGGCGCCGGGCTGGTCATCGCCGGCAGCCGTTCCGGGATCCCGGTCACCGTCCACGCGTCGATCAGCACCGGCCCGGACGCCCTCACCATCACCCCGACCACGGTCAGGGTCCTGGGGCGGGACATCCCGGTGGCGTCGCTGACCTCGATACCGCTGATCAAGGACCTGGCGCGGCAGCTGGACCCCAAGGTGTTCGCGCTGCCGGATCTGCCGGACGGCGCGGTCCTCACCGCGGCGCGGCCGGGCCCGTCCGGGCTGAGCCTGGACTTCTCGATCCCGGAGCACGGCGCGAGCAAGGCCGATACCGAGTGCCGGCCGGCGACCGGCTGATCGCATCCTGACCACCTCGGACGCCCGCGATCCGGTACCGTCCTTGCCCGTGACGAGTCTTCGAATCGGTGTCATGTACGACCGCGCCTGGGCCCCCGAGGAGCTGCCGGCGTTCGCGCGCGAGGCCGAGCGGCTCGGCGCCGACGAACTGTGGGTCGTGGAAGACCTCGGATGGGGCGGCGGCATGTCCGCCTCGGCAGTGGCTCTGGCCGCGACCTCGCGGATGCGCGTCGGCCTCGGAATCGCCCCGGCCCCGCTGCGCAACTCGGCGCTGCTGGCCATGGAGGCGGCCTTCCTGGCACGCGTGTACCCCGGCCGGTTCGTCGCTGGCATCGGCCACGGCGTCGGTGACTGGATGGCCTCGGTCGGAGCGGCCCCGTCGTCACCGCTGACCCTGCTTCAGGAGTCGACCGAAGCAGTCCGCGCCCTGCTGCACGGCGAGCGGGTCCAGACGCGGGGGAGCGAGGTCCGCATCGACGACCTCCAGCTCGTGCACCCGCCGACGGAGGTCCCCCCGGTCGTGCTGGGCGTGGTGCGCCCCCGATCACTGGAACTGGCCGGCCGCGTCGCGGACGGCACGGTGATCGCCGAAGGCCAAGGCCCCGCCGACCTGGAGGCGGCACTCGCGCTGATCCGCAAGGGCGGAGCCACGCAGGAGCACGAGCTCATCGTGTTCGCCTTCGCCGCCGTGGCCGCCGACAGCGAGCAGGCCGCAGCGGCGCTGCGCCCCGCGATCGAAGGCCAGGCCGCCTGGCTCGGCCGCACTCCGGAGGAACTATTCACGGTCAGCGGAACCCCCGCGCAGGCCGCCGCCCGGATCGCAGAGCTCGAAGCGGCCGGGGCGACGAGCGTCGTGCTGCGGTTCAGCGGGGAGGATCCGGCCATGCAACTCGGCGCAGTGCTCGCGGCTGTTAAGGGCTGAATACCTACGAGTCGGCCATTTTCCGCAGCTTGGCCCGCGAGACCTGCTCCAGGTCGATGGTGACCGACACGTGATCCGGCAGTTGAGCGAGCAGCTGACAGGTGACCGGCAGCTGAGCCCCGGATAGCACGGTTCGCGACGGCGTCGGCCAGGTGCAGGATGGCTACCACGGCTGCCATCGTACGGATTCTGATTCCGTTGCCCGGCATCGCGTCCGCCGCGTCCGCCGCGTCCGGCTCCCCCGACGGCGCTCGTCGCCACGCGGCCCCGGCGCACCCGAAGTAGGGTGGGAGTCGGCACACGGGCATCGCCCGGGAGAACCAGGAAAGAGGTCCGGAAGACCGTCATGACCGAGGCACCCAGCGAGGCACCCTCCGCACCCCGCACCGTGATCCTCACGGTCGACGACGACCCGGGTGTCTCCCGCGCCGTCGCCCGGGACCTGCGCCGCCGCTACGGCGGCGACTACCGGATCGTTCGCACCGAGTCCGGCGCCGCCGCGCTCGAGGCGCTCCAGGAGCTCAAGCTGCGCGGGGACCTGGTGTCCCTGCTGATCGCCGATCACCGGATGCCGGAGATGAACGGCGTGGAGTTCCTGGGACGGGCCCTGGAGGTCTTCCCGGCCGCGCGCAGCATCCTGCTGACCGCCTACGCCGACACCGACGCCGCCATCGACGCGATCAACATCGTCGACCTCGACCACTACCTGCTCAAGCCCTGGGACCCGCCGGAGACCAAGCTCTACCCGGTGGTCGACAGCCTGCTCGACGCCTGGCTGGCCGAGGACCACCGCGCGGTGCTGGAGACCCGGGTCGTCGGCCACCGCTGGTCGGCGCGCTCGACCCAGGTGCGCGAGTTCCTGGCCCGCAACCAGGTCCCCTACCGCTGGTACGCCTCCGACGAGCCGGAGGGCCAGCGGCTGCTGGCGGCCGCGGGGCAGGACCCGGACGCGACCGGCCCGGCCGCGGCCCGGCTGCCGCTGGTGATCGCCCCCGACGGCGGCATCCTGCTGGAACCCGACGACCAGGAGCTCGCCGACCACGTCGGCCTGCGCACGACGCCGGCCGGCGAGTTCTACGACCTGATCGTCGTCGGCGGCGGACCGGCGGGCCTGAGCGCCTCGGTCTACGGCGCCTCCGAAGGGCTGCGGACCGTCCTGGTGGAGCGCCTGGCCACCGGCGGCCAGGCCGGCCAGAGCTCGCGGATCGAGAACTACCTCGGCTTCCCCGAGGGCGTCTCCGGCGCGCAGCTGACCGGCCGCGCCCGCCGCCAGGCGGCCAAGTTCGGCGCCGAGATCCTCACCGCGCGCGAGGTCGCGGGGCTGGAGACCTGCGGGTCCTCGCGCCTGGTGCGGTTCGCCGACGGGACGTCCATCGGCGCGCACACGGTCATCCTGGCGTTGGGCGTGGAGTACCGGCGGCTGCTGGCCCCGGGCGTCGAGGACCTCACCGGCAAGGGCATCTCCTACGGCTCCTCGCTGTCCGAGGCGGTGAACTGCGAGGGCAAGGACGTCTTCATCGTCGGCGGCGCGAACTCGGCCGGGCAGGCCGCGGTGTACCTGTCGCGGTTCGCAAAGTCGGTGACGCTGGTCGTACGTGCCGAGTCGCTGGAAGCCTCGATGTCGTACTACCTGATCCAGCAGATCGCGCAGATCCCCTCGATCGTCGTGCGGACCCAGACCGAGGTCGTCCAGGCCCACGGCGAGGAGCACCTGGAGCGGCTCACGCTGCGGAACTCGGCCGCCGGCACGACCGAGGACGTGGACGCGCAGTGGATGTTCGTGTTCATCGGCGCCGCCCCGACCACCGACTGGCTCGACGGCGTCGTGGACCGGGACCCGCGCGGGTTCGTGCTCACCGGCCCGGACCTGGTCGCCGGCACCGAGTCGATCAAGGGCTGGACCCTGGATCGCACGCCCTACCTGCTGGAGACGAACGTGCCGGGGGTGTTCGCGATCGGCGACGTCCGGTCGGAGTCCACCAAGCGGGTCGCCTCGGCGGTGGGAGAGGGCGCGATGGCCGTCATGCTCGTGCACCGGTACGTGGAGAAGCTGTGAGCGCGCCATGCAGCGTTGAGGAACTGCGCACCCTGTTCCTGTTCGAGAAGCTCACCGAGGAACAGCTGGACTGGCTGTGCGAGCACGGGACCGTCGAGGCCTTCGAACCCGGCCAGGTGTATGCCGAGGGCGACGCGGCGCAGTGGTTCTTTGTCCTGCTTGAGGGGACGGTCGTGCTGTCGCGGCGGGTCGGGGTCGACAACGTCGAGGTGAACCGGACCTCCCAGCGCGGCGTCTACACCGGCGCCTTCCAGGCCTACCTCGGCGACCGGGTCCCGCAGATCTACCGGAACTCGCTGTCGGTCACCGTGCCGTCCCGGTTCTTCGTGGTGTCGGCCGAACTGTTCTCGACCGTGATGCACGAGTGGTTCCCGATGGCGGTGCACTTGTTGGAGGGCCTGTTCTTCGGCACCCAGATCCAGCAGCAGATCGTCGGCGGCCGGGAGCGGCTGCTCGCGCTCGGCGCCCTGTCCGCCGGGCTCACCCACGAGCTGAACAACCCGGCGGGGGCCGCTCTGCGCGCCGCCTCCTCCCTGCGTGAGGACGTGGCCGGCGCGCGCTCGGACCTGGCCGCGATCGCCGCCCACGGCGACCGCGCCCCGAGCCTGGACACCCTGGTCACGCTGCTGAACTGCGCGACGGAGAAGGCGGCGGGGGCGAACGCCTCGGCCCTGGGCCCGCTGGAGATCTCCGACCGCGAGGACGCGATGGGCGACTGGCTCGACGACCGGGGCGTGGCCAACGGCTGGCAGCTGGCCTCGACGTTCGTGCAGGCCGGCCTGGAGGCCGACGACCTGGACCGGATCACCGGCACCGTCGAGGACGACGTCCTGCCGGCGGTGCTGTCCTGGCTGAGCCGCACCCTGGAGACCGAGGCCCTGACCGCCGAGATCGAGGAGGCGACCGACCGCGTCTCGACGCTGGTCGGCGCCGCGAAGCAGTACTCGCAGCTCGACCGCGCCGCGCAGCAGGACGTGGACGTGCACGACCTGCTGGACAGCACCGTGACCATGCTCGCCGGGAAGATCCCCGACGGCGTGCGCGTGCTGAAGGAGTACGGAACCGGCCTGCCGAAGGTCCCCGCCTACCCGGCCGAGCTGAACCAGGTCTGGACGAACCTCATCGACAACGCCGTCGCCGCGATGGACGAGGCCGGAACGCTGACCATCAGCACCGGCCTGGACCGCGACGCCCTGGTCGTCGAGTTCCGCGACACCGGTCCCGGCGTGCCCGAGGAGATCAAGGAGCGGATCTTCGAACCCTTCTTCACGACCAAGCCCGTCGGCAAGGGGACCGGTTTGGGCCTGGACATCTCTTGGCGGATCGTGGTCGGCAGGCACCACGGGGATCTGAGCGTGGAGTCGGTGCCGGGCGACACGCGGTTCCGGGTGCGGTTGCCGCTGACGTGGAACGGACAGGCCGAGGCGGAGCAGGGCGCGTCCCCAGCCGCTGCAAGCTGAGGACGCACCGTACCCGATACCCGATCCGTATCTACTTCGGGGTCATCACCGTCAGGCCCGGCCCCACCTGAGGGTTCTGCGGCGCGAGCACGTAGGTCCCGGCGGCCGTCTGGACCAGCGTCCCGGAGTCGGGGTCGACGTTGTCCGCGAGCACGTACTGCTGGCTCGGCTTGCCGGTGGCCGGGTCCAGCTTCTCCACGGGGCAGGCGTTGCCCAGGGAGTGCAGGTCGATCACGACCAGCGGCGAGGAGTCCGGCGCGAGGCCGGTCAGCCAGAGGTCGGTCAGCGCCATGCTCTCGAACGTGGCCTGATACGACCACAGCTTCGCACCGGTGGTGACGTTGTACGCCGTCACCCCCTCGCTGCCGTTGGCGCTCTTGGCGTCGGCGTACAGCGTGGTGCCGGCCACCAGGGCGTTGGGATGCGGCGTGGTGAGCGTGGTGCCGGCCTGGTTGTCGTCGGCCGGGATGGTCGCGGTCTGCTTGCCGCCGCCGTCGAAGGCCAGGAACTCGGCGCCGTCCTTCAGGTCGTTGCCGACCAGGGTGCTCTTCGAGGACGCGGCCAGGATCACCACCGGGTTCGTCGAGATCACCGCGCGCATGCGGTAGTCGGGCGCGGTCGGGGTCTGCCACAGGTGCTTGCCGGTGGCGGCGTCGACGGCCACGTAGTTTCCGACGCCGGTCTGGCCGCCGCCCTCGCAGTGCTCCTGGACGATGACCACGCTCCCCATCCCGCCGGTGTTCTGCGGGGAGCAGTTCTTGGCGGTCGCGCTGTAGGTCCAGACCGTGTTGCCGGTGGCGGCGTCCACACCGGCCACCGCGTCGCTGTCGCTGGCGACCACGACGACGGAGCCGTCGACGAACGTGCTGCCGGTGGCGGCGTCGGCCACCTTGTTCTCCGAGTGCAGCACCCACAGCTGCTTGCCGGTGTTCGCATCGACACCGATCACCGAGTCACAGCTGAAGTTCCCGTCCTTGCTGTAGAAGATCGCGCCGACCCCGCCGGGCGCCAGCGTCGGCGACGCCGAGCACGGCACGAGCCCGGCCGCCGGCGGGGCGATCGTGAACAGCTTCCTGCCGCTGGACAGGTCGTAGCCGGCGGCCCCGCTGTCGCCGATGCGGACGACGCTGTGCGCGGTCTGCCAGAGGCCGACCAGGTTGTCATGGGTGTCGGAGGTGCTCCAGGCCTGCTTGAGCGTGGCCGTCGGCATGTTCCCGCCCGAACCGGCCTGGTCGTTCTTGCTCGACGACTTGTGCAGGACGAAGTACCCGGCGCCGGCCGCGATCAGGACCACGACGAGAAGGCCGCTGATGATCCAACCAGCCTTGCTCTTCTTCTTCGGCGGCGTCGGATACGGGTTCTGCGGTATGGGATTTCCGTACTGTGGCGGCGGCGCGTACCCCTGGTTCGGGTAGTTCGCTTGGCCCGGGTAGCCCCCTTGGCCCGGGAAGCCCCCTTGCCCCGGGTAGTTCGCCTGACCCTGATAGTTCGGCGGATATCCGGGCGGTGGAGCGGTGGTTCCCTGCGCAGGCCAATTGGCCGGCCCCTCGTTGCCGGGTCCCGTTGTCATCCTGTCGTCACCTCACGTGCTGGTTGAGTGCTGCCGCCATATGGCGATCACGCGACGGGCAGTGTACCGAGCGCCCTCGCATCAGCCCGCGCGCCCCAGCCCGACCGTGATACCGCCGGCACCCTCCGGCGCCTCGACGATCGTTGTCAGCCGTCCCCCTGGCTGATCATCAGGGTGCGAACTATAGCGCGAGAATTTCCGGCTACTGAGTCCCCTCCCGCATCCCCCACGGGGACCCGTACTCCACCAGCAGATCCAGGAACGGCCGCGGCGCGAACGCCTCCGGCCCCAGCACCCCGGACCCGCTCCACACCCCGCTCGCCAGCAGCTCCAGCGCCACCACCGGGTTGATCGCGGTCTGCCAGACCACGGCCTGCGAGCCGTACTCGCGCATCGACCACTCGTTGTCGACCACGTGGTACAGGTACACCTCGCGGGGCACGCCGTCCTTGGTGCCGCTCACCCAGGTCCCGGCGCAGGTCTTGCCGCGCATGCGGTCGCCGAGCGTGGCCGGGTCCGGGAGCGCGGCGGCGACCACGTCGCGCGGGGACACCGCCGCCGGCCCCCGGTCGCTGGCGACCACGAGCGGCTCGGTGCGGTCCAGGCCCAGCTCGTGCAGGGTCTTCAGCTTGCCGATGAAGTCGTCGCCGAGCCCGTACTTGAACGTCACGCGCTTGGCGTCGACCCAGCGCGGGACCAGCAGGACCTCCTCGTGCTCGACGTTCACGCACTCCACCGGCCCGATGCCCTCCGGGAAGTCGAACACCTCCGGCTCGCTGAACGGAGCCGTGGTGAACCAGCCGCGGTCGCGCTCGTAGACCACCGGCGGGTTCAGGCACTCCTCGATCGTGGTCCAGATGCTGAACGACGGGGCGAAGTCGTAGCCCTCGACGGTCAGGTTCGCGCCGTCGCGGATGCCGATCTCGTCGATCTCGTCGAACAGCTCGTCGGCGGCGTAGCGCGCGAAGACGTCCGACAGCCCCGGCTCGACGCCCATCCCGACCAGCGCCAGCACACCGGCCTTCTCCCACTCCGGGGCGCGGGCGAACTGCGCGTCGCCGAGCTTCTCGCCGCACTCCTGGTAGGGCCGCTCGGGGTGCGGGTGGGACAGCGACATCGCCATGTCCAGGTAGCCGGCGCCGGCGGCCAGGGCGGCGTCGAACAGCGGCAGCACGAAGCGCGGGTCGGTGGCGTTCAGCAGGACGTCGCAGCGGTGCTCGGCGAGCAGCGCGAGCACGGCGTCGCGGTCGGAGGCGTCGACGCGGGCCGCGCCGAACCGGGCGTCGCCGCCGAGCGCGGCCACCGCCGCCTCGGCGCGCGCCGGGTCGTAGTCGGCGACCACGAAGTGCTCGAAGAAGGAACGGCGGGCGGCGATACGGGTCACGGCGGTGCCCACACCGCCGGCGCCCACGAGAAGGATTCGCATACGCAGAGCGAACCGCCCCGGTGTTCTTAACGTCAATGGCGTTGGCATAAGCGCGCTAGGCTGCCGGCATGCCCCCGAAACCCGTGACCCCCGAGACCGCGCGCCGCCGCCGGCGTCCTACCAAGGCCGGGACGGTCCTGACCCACGACATGATCGTCGCCACCGCGCTGCGGATGCTGGCCGAGCACGGCGCCGAAGGGCTGTCCGCGCGGCGTCTCGGGCTGGCCCTGGGCGCCGACCCCAGCGCCGTCTACCGCTACTTCGCCGGCATGGACGACCTGGTGCTGGCCATCGCCGACGAGCTGATCCACCAGGCGCTGACCGACTGGGAGCCGACCGGCCGCTGGCAGGCGGACCTGCGGGCGCTGGGCACCGGCATCCACCGCGCCTACCTCGCCCACCCGCAGGCCGCGCAGCTCACCGCGAACCGGGTGTCGGGCCGCACCCACGAGATCGCCGCCGACGAGACCATCCTGGGGATCCTGCACGGCGCCGGCTTCCGCGGCCCCGCCGCCGCCCGGATCTACCACGCCTTCATCGACCAGACGCTGGCCTTCGCGGCCCTGGACGCGGCCTCCCTCGCACTCCCGGAGGCGGCGCGCGAAGCCGACGAGCGGCAGTGGCAGGCCACGTACGCGCGGCTGCCGGCCACCACGCACCCGCACATCGCGGCCGCAGCGCCGTTGCTGGTGGCGCGGATGAACGACAGCGCCTACCCCGCAGCGCTCGATCTCTTGCTGGCCGGCGCCGCCGCCGAACTCGAAGCCTGATACGCGCCGCGCCCGAGTGGCGCCGCCCGCCCCGAAACAGGCTCACCGCACCGTTCGCGGCATACGGTTCCTTGCTCCTTGCTCCTTGCTCCTTGCTCCTTGCTCCGTCCCCGCAATCTCGACGAAGCCCGTCCGGCAGCCGGATTCCCATGATGAACCTGCTACCCGACGTCGCTTCGAAGGAGACGGCACCGTGAACGTCGACAAGTCCGCAGGCCTGTCCCCGGGCGGGACACGCCTGGATCCCCGCGCCTGGACGGCGCTCATCCTGCTGTGCGCGGCCAACTTCATGGTGATCCTCGACTCGCAGGCCGTGATCCTCGCCGCGCCGACGATCGCCCGGTCGCTGAAGATGACCCCCGGCGCCGCCCAGTGGGTGATCAGCGCCAACCTGATCACCTTCGGCGGACTGCTGCTGCTCGGCGGGCGGGCCGCGGACCTGCTCGGCCGGCGGCGGCTGTTCCTCATCGGCACGGCGCTGTACCTGGCCGTGTCGCTGCTGTCCGGCTTCGCCTCGAACGGCGACGTCCTGATCACCGCCCGGGCGCTGCACGGCGTGGCCACGGCGATGATGGCGCCGACCGCGCTGTCGATCCTCACCACCATGTTCCCCGAGGGGCGGGGCCGGACCAAGGCGCTGGCCGCGTGGCAGGGCATCGCCGGGCTGGGCGCGACGGCCGCGCTGATCATCGGCGGCGAGCTCGTCTCCCACTTCGGCTGGCGCTGGATCTTCCTGATGAACGTGCCGGTCGGGGTCGCGATGCTGGTCGCCGGGCCGCTGCTGCTCACCGAGAGCCGGGACCTGTCGGCGGGCCGGCGCTACGACCTGGCCGGCGCCCTGACCAGCACCTCTGCGCTGCTGCTGATCGTGTACGCGGTCACCAAGGCGCCGGACAACGGCTGGACCGGTTCCAAGACGCTGGGGATGTTCGGCGGTGCCGTCGCGCTGTTCGTGCTGTTCGCGATCATCGAGAGCCGGGTGGACAGCCCGCTGGTGCCGTTGCGGATCCTGCGCTCCGGCTCGCTGGTCGGCGGGAACCTGGCCACGGTCGCGATGGGCATGGGGGTGTGGGGCCTGTCGCTGTGCGCCGCGGAGTACGCCCAAGGCGGTCTCGGCTACACCACGCTGCAGTACGGCGTGAAGGGCTCGCCGCTGCCGGCGATGGCACTGGTCGCCGCGTTCGCCGGACAGCGGCTGATCGGCCGCTTCGGCCCCCGGCGGGTGACCGCGGTGTGCTCGGTCCTGCTCATAGGCGGCAGCCTGCTGCTGGTCCACGCGGTCGAGAACGGCGGCGGCTACGGCTCCGTCTTCGCCGGCCTCGCGGTCTTCGGCGCCGGCCTCGGCCTGGCCACGACCGCCTGCTCCACCGCGGCCCTGTCCGGCATCGCCCGCCGCGACGCGGGCCTGGCCTCCGGCTTCAACGCCGCCGCGTTCCAGATCGGCGGCAGCTTCGGCATCGCGACCGTCACCACCGTGATCGTCTCGCACTCCGTCGGGGCGTCGCAGCAGGCTGCCATGACGGCGGGCTTCAAGGCCGGGTTCGTGGCCACCGCCTACTTCGGCGCCGCCGCCCTGGCCCTGGCGCTCGTCGTCATGCCCGGCCGCCGGCGCAGCCGGGAGGCGGAACAGGCCGCCATGGCCGCCGCGGCCGCGCAGGACTCCGGGGCCGTCCCGGTCGATATTTGATCGAGTCGATATCTGATTGATCGGAAACCGAATGCGGGAGTGAATAGAGAGCATGTCGCTGCCGGCCCCCTCGTTGCCCACCGACCGCCTTCTGTTGCGTGCCTTCGACGACACGGACGCGGACGCCCTCTACGCGCTGCACAGCGACGCCTTCGTCCTGCGCTACTGGGACTCCCCGCCGTGGAGCGAACCCGGCCGCGCCGAGAAGTTCCTCGCGGGATGTCGGCAGATGGCGCAGGAGGGCACCGGGGCACGGCTGGCCGTGGAACGCCTCGCCGACGGCGCGTTCCTCGGCTGGTGCAGCTTGAGCGGGTGGAACCCGGATTTCCGCAGTGCCGCCCTGGGTTACTGCTACAACGCTGCGGCATGGGGCCACGGCTACGCGACCGAGGCGGCGCGCGCTTTGCTGGGGTGGGCTTTCGACACGCTGGACCTGAACCGGGTGCAGTCCGAGACTGATACGCGCAACGTGGCGTCGGCCCGCGTGCTGGAGAAGCTCGGCTTCGTGCGTGAGGGGACGCTGCGGGAGGACTGCGTCGTCAACGGCGACGTCTCGGACTCGTGGGTGTACGGGCTGCTCAGACGAGAGTGGCGGGGGTAGCGGGGGCAACCTTCGCGAGCGCGGCGCGAAGGGGCGCCACCGAGATGAGCGGGTGAACCCGGCCCGGCTCCCTACCTCAGGCTCGATCCGCTGACTGCGGGCTTGCCGGCCCCGAGGAAGAAGATCCCGGGGTAGCCGGCCGTGGAGAACTTGTCGTTGACGTTGCCCTCCAGGACCGAATCGCGGATCGTCAGGGTGCCGGTGCGGTTGTTGCTGACGTAGAACAGCGCGCCGCCGCCCTCGTGCGCGTCGTTGTGCTCGATGCGGGTGCCGGCGATCGTCACGGTGTAGTCGTCGCCGTCGGTGTAGATCGCGCCCCCGCTGCCGCCGCCGGGCGTGCCGGCCTCGGCGGGGTTGGCGCCGGTGCCGATCGCCTGGTTGTAGGACATGACGCAGTCGATGACGTCCCAGGACACGCCGATACTGCTCAGCGCCCCGCCGTTGGAGCACACCCCGCCCTGGCCCGGACTGCCGCCGAAGGTGCTGTCCACGACGTAGACCGGCAGGTTCTGCCACTGCTGCAACGCCCGCACCGCCGCGCCGCCGAGGTCGGGCCCGGTGCCGTCGCACCGGTTCCCGACGAAGCGGGCGTTGACGATCGCCAGCCGGCCCCCGCTGGCGAACACCGCGCCCCCGCCGCCGCCGAAGGCCTGCTGCCCGGTGGAGTCGCCGTCGGCGAAGGTGATGTTCTGCAACGTCAGCTGCGGCTGGGACTGGTTCTGGCAGTGCGACGTCGTCCAGGTCTGCGCCTGGTCGCAGGTGTTCATGTACAGGATGCGGCGCCGCCCGCCGCCGCTGAGCGTGACCCTGCCGCCGCCGTCGAGCACGACGCGCGCGGAGGAGTTGACCACCTTGGCGGTGGCGGCCATGGTGATCACGACCGGCGCCGGACCGCACGAGAACGTGACCACCCCGCCCTTGGCGACAGCCGCGACCACGGACGCCGAGGTACAGCTCGCCGCCGTGCCGTCACCGACGACGGTGGTGGGGTGCGAGGTGTCGACCGGCTGTCCCGCCGCCGGAATCGGGGCGTGGCCGTCGGGATTGCCGAACGACGACGGCGACGCGGCGGGGGCGGTGGTGGCGCTCGTCGTCGCAGCCGCCGAGGAGGACGTGCGAGACGGAGCGGCGCTGCTACTGGTGGCGCCGGCCGGTGTGGCAGAAGGTGAAGGCACCGAACTCGCCGCCGGCCGGCCCTGCGCGGCGGCCGAGGCGCCGGAACCGCAGGCCGCAGTACTCACCGACAGGGCGACGGCGATGAGCGCGAACGATGTTCGAACGAGTGGTCGCTTGGAGGACACCCGCAGAGACTAGCCCCTGGGCTCAGCGCATCAGGGCGCTTTGGCGGGGTCGGAGTCAGTGGCCCTGCTCGTCCGGCAACGCCCACCGCCACACGCACGTCCGGATCCCCTTGCCGCCCTCAGCCAGATACGGCACCTCCTGCGCCGCGCTGCCGTCCTGCAGAGCGCTGTCATAAACCAGGCAGGCGTGCCGGGCCAAGTCGACGGCGTCGCCGGACACGGTGACCATCTCGGGGCAGCCGGTGCCCTGCGCGTGAGTGGGGGCGGGGAGTCCGTCGGGCCAGAACTGCGTCGCGGAGCTCGTGCTGACCGGGCACTCGTAGGCGAGGCGGACAGCGGTCCCGACGTAGGGCGCCTGGGACTGGGATGCGCTCGACGTCTTGAGCGCTGCGAGCGCATTGTAGGCGGCGACGACCGGCGCGGGGTACGCGCCCCCGGACAGCCTACGCGGCAGGGCATTGGCACGCACCGTCTGGTACCCGCCGCCGGCGCGCTGCACGCCGAGGACCGTGTCGCCGACGTCGGGCATCGGCGCGCCGCCGCTGGGGGTGAGGGCGGCAGGCTGTCCCGCCAGATCCTTCTGCAGCCCGGACACCAGCGTCTGCAGGTCCGCCGAGCCCAGGTGGAACCAGAAGTCCGAGCCGAGGACGACGCTGCCGTCGGCATAGACCGCGATCTCCGGCGCCAGATAGCCCAAGGAGCCGAAGGGGCTGTTGCCGCCGACGGTGCTCAGCTCGGCGACCCGTGCGCCGTGGATGCTGACGGGCGGGATCGTACCGACGATCAGCGGCGGCGACATCACGCCGCCGCCCGCGGGTGTCGTCGTGGTCGAGGTTGCGGTCGAGGTCGAGGTCGAGGTCGAGGGGGACAGGGGCGGGGTCGGCGAGCTCGTCGAGCTCGTCGCGGACCCGGCAGCCGACGGCTTCGCCGCCCCCGAGCCGCAAGCAGCCGCCAGGCAGGCGACTGCCATCAGACACAGCGCAGCCCGAACTCTTGAAGCCATAACGATCCCCGTCCCCTAGCGACCAGTCTCAGGGCTCGAATTCCCCGGACCGTCCTCCCCACGATGCATTGGACACTATCCCAACACAAGGCGATACCCGGGTGAAACAAGATGAATAGAGCGTGCGCCCCGTGTCAACCTCCTCCATCAGCGTTTCCGCGGGCTCGTTGCGGTTAACCGACCGGTGTGACTGGCAACAGCGTCCTGCTCGCGCTCGTGGTGGCCACAGCGCTGGGCTTCGACTTCACCAACGGTTTCCATGACACCGGCAACGCGATGGCCACCTCCATCGCCACCGGCGCGCTCCCGCCGCGGGTCGCCGTCGCCGTGTCCAGCGTGCTGAACCTGGTCGGCGCGTTCTTGTCGTTCAGCGTCGCGGCGACCATCGCCAGCGGGCTGGTGCAGACGCATCTGGTGACGCTTCCGATGGTGTTCGCCGGACTGGCCGGCGGCATCCTGTGGAACCTCGCCACGTGGTACCTCGGGCTGCCCTCCAGTTCCTCGCACGCCCTGATCGGCGGGGTCGTCGGGGCGAGCCTGGCCGCGGCCGGCGGCCACGCCGTGCAGTGGCACGGCATCACCTCCAAGGTCATCCTGCCCGCGATCCTGTCGCCGGTGATCGCCGGGATGATCGCCGCCGTCGGGACCTTCCTGGTCTACCGGATCACCCGCGGTGTGCCGGACGGCCTGCGGGGCCGCGGCTTCCGGCTCGGGCAGATCGGCTCGGCGTCCATGGTCTCCCTGGCGCACGGCACCAACGACGCGCAGAAGACCATGGGCATCATCACCCTGGCGCTCATCGCCAACGGCTCGCTCGGCGCCCACGCCAAGGCCCCGGTGTGGGTCATCGTCTCCTGCGCGCTGGCGATCAGCCTGGGCACCTACGTCGGCGGCTGGCGGGTGATCAGGACCCTGGGCAAGGGCCTGGTGGAGATCGAGTCGCCGCAGGGCATGGCCGCCGAGTCGGCCTCCGCCGCGGTGATCCTGCTGTCCAGCAGCTTCGGCTACTCGCTGTCCACCACGCACGTCGCCACCGGCTCGATCCTGGGCTCCGGCGTCGGCAAGACCGGCGCCGAGGTGCGCTGGTCGGTCGCCGGCCGGATGGCGGTGGCCTGGGTGCTGACGCTGCCGGCCGCCGGCCTGGTCGGCGCCGTGGCCTACGCGACGTCCCACGGCATCGGCGGGACCGCCGGCACCTCCACCATCTTCGTGGTGCTCGCGGCCTGCGTGACGGGCATCTACCTCGCCTCGCGCCGCACCGCGGTGACGGCGTCGAACGTCAACAGCCAGTGGTCCGGCTCGGTGGTGCCGGCCGGCCCGGTCCCGGCCGGCGCGGCCGCGTGAGGACGGAAGGGAACCGGTGAGCGTGAACTCCTGGATCAATCTGAACGCGCTGTGGAAGATCGTCGTGATCGGCCTGCTCGCCGGCGCCGGGCTGCCCGTACTGTTCGCCGTCGGGCTACGGGTCTTGGCGCCCCGCGCCGGCGAGCAGGCCGGCTCGCAGACCGTCGTCGAGACGACGCGGGACGTGCGCGCCAGACTGGCCGCGGGGCTCTGCTTCGTCGGCGTGCTGGCCGCCATGGCCTGGGGCGTCTACAGCATCGTCCACAACAGCTGACGGGCTGCGCCGACTGCGCTGCGCGAGCATCCCGCCGATGCCGGCCAGGCAGGCCAGGAGCGCCGAGATCCCGGCGAATCCGAGGACTGCCATCGAGGCCGCGCAGGCGATCGCCGCCGCGAGGCGCGTCCGGCCGGTCAGCACCCGCGTCGCCGAGGCCATGGAGGCCACGTAGACGACCAGGAACAGGGCGGTCGTCAGGGTGATCATCCGGGTCGCGTCGACG
Source organism: Catenulispora sp. GP43 (assembly GCF_041260665.1). Lineage (NCBI taxonomy): Bacteria > Bacillati > Actinomycetota > Actinomycetes > Catenulisporales > Catenulisporaceae > Catenulispora > Catenulispora sp. GP43. The sequence continues at coordinate 229,641 of NZ_JBGCCT010000020.1, forward strand.
AGGCCGAAGGCTTCGGCGGTCAGCTCGACGCAGCCGGCCAGGGCGATCCAGGCGAAGAAGCCGCGGGTGCTGGTGCCTTGGGCGGCCCGGGCGGTCTCAGGACTCTGCTGCGGCTGCGGCTGGCGCTCTGCGCGCAAGTGCGTCACCAACGCGGCCGCCCCGGTCATGTAGGCGTTCACCGCCGCCAGCGTCAGAAGCACCGCCGCTCCCGCCGCGATGGCCGGTCCCCCAGAACCGACAGCGACCCGCAGCAGGTCGGCGGCCGGGACCGTTCCGGCGGCACCGGCTCCGAGCACTGCGACCACGGCCACGGCCAGGGCCAGGTAGACGATCGCGGTCACAGCGAAGGCGATCCCGGTGATGCGCGGCAGGGAGCGTGCGGGGTCGGCGAGCCGGCGGGTCAGCGGCGCGGCCGCCTCCCAGCCGACGAACGAGAGCATCAGCACCGACGCCGCCGAGCCGACCGCCGTCCAGCCGTGCGGGGCGAAGGGCGTCCAGTGCGAGGCTCGCGCATGCGGCAGCGAACCGGCGACGGCGACGACGACCACCGCGAGCAGCAGCCCGACCAGCACCATCTGCACGGCGGTACCCGCGCGGGCCCCCGCGGTGGTCAGGACCGTGACCGCCGCGAGCAGGACCGCGGCGACCAGCGCGGTGGCGCCGCGACCGCCGCCGGTGAGGGCGGTGACGTAGCCGGCGCCGATGAGGCAGACCACCGGCGCGCCCAGGACCACTGCGGTCAGGAAGCACCAGCCCACGGCGCGTCCGGTGCGGCGTCCGAGGCCCGCGGCGGTGTATGCGATGACGCCGCCGCCGTCGGGGAAGCGGGTGCCGAGGGTCGTGAAGACGAGGGCGAACAGCGCCGAGACGGCGAGCAGGCCGGCCCAGGCCACGACCGAGGCCGGGCCGGCGATCTTGGCGGCGAGGCCGGGGAGCATCAGGAGGCCGGGGCCGAAGAGGGCGCCGACGTAGAGGGCGACCCCGCGGGGGACCGACAGTGCGCCGGTGGTACCCGGCGCACTGGTGTCGCCGGCGGCGCCCGGCTCACCGGTGTCGCCGGCAGCGCTGTGCGGCCTTTTCGCCCTGGTCACATCGAGAACCGTCATGCTTCGAGCGTGTCAGGAAAGGGGCGGCACGCGATGGCAAAGTTTGCCGTCGGCAGCGCCCATGGTGCAATCTTCTGTCAGAAAACCGCGCCAGAGGAGAACTCCATGCCGGAAGCCATTCTTGACTCGACTGATCGCGCCATCCTGGCCCGCTTGCAGCGCGACGGCCGCATCGCCAACGTGGATCTCGCCGAGCAGATCTCGCTGTCGCCGTCGTCGTGCCTGCGCCGGACCAAGGCGCTGGAGGCGCAGGGCGTGATCGCCGGCTACCGGGCCGAGCTGGACCGGGAGAGCCTGGGCCTGGGCCTGACGGTCTTCATCGAACTCAAGGCCGCCCGCCACTCCCGCGAGGTCTCCCGCCTGGTGGAAGCCGAACTCACCGCGATCCCGGCGGTCGTCGCCTGCCACCTGGTCTCCGGCGACGCCGACTTCCTCGTCGAGGCGGTCGTCCCGAGCCTCGCGGTCTACGAGGAGGTCCTTCTGGACCACATCCTGGCCATCGAGGGCGTGAACTCGGTGCGCAGCACCTTCGCGCTGCGCACCGTCCTGAGCCGCGGCCCGCTGCCGTTGGGTGGTCGGAGGCCGTAGCAGGTCGCGAGCAGAACCCTTCCGACACTGTTCGCCCCAGATGCCCGACCCATTAACAGGGCTCTGCCATCATGACCGCCATGACCGATCCGGCTGCACAGGATTGCTGTGGCCTCACCCGTCGCGACCTCGTCCGGCTCGCCGCCGCCGGGGCCGGGGCGGGTCTGGTCCTCCCGGGCCTGGTGCCCGCTCCGGCCGCCGCCGCGGCCGCCCAGGGATTGTTCCCGCAGGACCTGGAGATGGTGACCGTCACCGACACCGGCTTCGTGCTCACCTGGTACACCGCCGGCGCGCCGACGCCCGCGATCCCGTACCAGCCCGGCCAGGAGCCGGCGCCGGTGGCCTGCGACGGCCTCGTGCGTTACGGCACCCACCCGGACCGCCTGGACCGGGTCGCGGTGCAGCGGCACGGGGACACCGCCTACCACCAGGTGGACGTCGACGGGCTGCGGCCCGGTACGACCTACTACTACCAAGCCCTGTCCGCCGGGGTGCCCGCGACGCCGCGCATGCTGCCGCAGCTGACGTTCCCGGCCGGCGGCGTGGTCATCCCGCCCAACCCCACCAACAGCCAGCTGCTGGCGATCCTCGCGCAGCTGCTGTCCTCCGGGATCGTGCTGTCGGCCGCCCCGGGCCAGGTCACGACCCTGGTGCCGCCGCGCGGCCGGCATCTGTTCTCGCTGGCGCTGGCCAACGACCTGCACGTCGGCGAGACGGTGAGCGGCCTGGCCACCGCGAGCTTCCCGCCCGGATTCAGCCAGGCGCCGGGCCTGCCGCCGTATCCGGAGGTGATGGCCGAGTCGATGATCGCCGACGCCGGCCGGCGCGGTGCCGACGTGCTGCTCGTCGCCGGCGACCTCAGCTCCGCCGCGCTGCCGGCCGAACTGGCGGGCTCCAAGCAGCTGCTGGACCGGTTCGGGCGCCTGACCTTGGACGGCCGGCTGGAGGCGGGCCGCTACGTCGTGGCCCGCGGCAACCACGACCAGCCGAAGACCGGCGCCGGGTACCAGACGTGCCCGACGGTCGGCGACACCGGCTACAACGACTGCGTCCCGACCGTCTACGACCTGCCCCAGGGCCGGCTCACCAGCACCCACCTGGCCGGCCTGCGCATCATCGGCCTGGACACCACGACCCTGAACACTCCCGGCGGCGCGCTCGATGACGCGCAGTTCGCGCAGCTGACCGACCTGCTGTCGGCCGACCCGCACCGCCCCACGCTGGTGTTCGGCCATCACCCGGTCACCGACGCCTCGGCGCTGTCCACGATCGCCGGCCCGTCCTTCGACCTGGCCCGCGCCGACGCCGCCCGGCTGGAGGCGCTGTACGCCAGAACCCCGGGCGTGTTCCTGCACCACGCCGGCCACACGCACCGGAACCTGCGGACCACCTCGCCGGCGGCACCGGGCGTCGACTTCCTGGAAGTCGCCGCGACCAAGGAGTACCCGGGAGGCTTCGTCCTGCTGAAGGTGTACGAGGGCGGATACATGGCGAACTTCCACAAGTCCTCCAGCGCCCTGGCCCGGCAATGGAGCCAGATCACCAGCGGCGAGTACCTGGGGCTGTATCCGGCGTACACGCTCGGCTCGGCCGGCGACCGGAACCATGTCGCGAAGCGTGATTTCGGACGGCTTTCACCAGTGCACAATTAGCGCCGGAAGAAGCACAGACGGAAGAGGCCCGATGGTGTAGGGCGCGGCACGGGGGAACCGCAACCCCACAGCGCTCGAACTCGGGCCCCTCCCGCCCTTCCCAGTCGATCGTGTCGGAAGCCCGAACTCCAGGGCCGAACGGCCCTCATGTGGCGGGGCGGCCGGGACCTTCGCCCCTGTCCGCCAGCCGACCGGACCGTCCAAGCTGGAAGCGGGCGCTTCGCACCGGGACGGAGGACGCCATGACCGCTCCCGCTCCTGTGGTCGTCGGCATCGACGAGGCGGACCAGAGCTCCCACGCGCTGGAGTTCGCCGGGCGTGAGGCTGTACTGCGGTCCGTACCGCTGTGGATCGCGCACACCTACCATCGGGCCCCGCCGGTCGCGCTCGGCGCGCCGGACGGGCGGATACCGGTCCAGACCGTGCTCGACATGGCGGTCGATCCGCTGGCCGGGGCGGTGACGCAGATGCTCGCCGACCATCCGGGGACGCCGATCCGGACCTACGTGCTCTGCGGGTCGCCCGCACCGGGGCTCGCGGCTCTGGCCCGCGACGCGTCCCTGCTGGTGCTCGGCCACAGCCGGGGCGGCCTGGCCGGGATGCTGCTCGGCTCGGTCGCGCTGCGGACCGTGGCCCACGCCCCCTGCCCGACAGCCGTCGCACGGGGCGCCCGCCGCCAGATGAACCGGGTGCTGGCCGGCGTCGACATCGGCGACCCCGCCGGCGGCCGGGCCCAGCTCGGCTTCGCCTTCGACGAGGCGGTCATGCGCGCCGCGGACCTGCTCGTCCTGCCCACGTGGGAGGACCAGAACGCCTTCCACCCCGATCCCACCGGCGACTACACCCGCGATCGCCTCGCACTGCTCGCCGCCGACCACCGCGAGCGCCTGGAGGCGGTGCTGGAGCCGTGGCGGCGCGCGCACCCCGACGTCGCCGTCGACGTCCTGGAGGCGGACGGCTCGGGCGCCCGGAGCCTGGTCGAGGCCAGCGGCCACGCCGACCTGCTGGTCCTGGGCGCGCATCCGCACCCCGGCGGCGAGGGGATGCGGCTGGGCGGACTGGCCTACGCGCTGTTGCAGCACGCGCGGTGCCCGGTCGTGCTGGTCCCGGAGCGCGCGAAGCCATGGTCACCCCTGATCGCGGCGGGCACCACGGCCGAAGGCCCCGGTCGCCGGTGACGAACGGCCCTCGCCGGGCGCCGGAGGCGGGCGGTTGACTAGTTCTGGTGATCAAGGGCAGGAGACGGTCATGAAAACCACTGCCGACACCCCGCGTGAAGAGCCGCCGCGGGTCACGCACGGCACGGTCCGGGTCGTGCCCTCCGGGCGGCGACACGTCCAGGTCCGCAAGTCGGCGAGCCGCAAGCTGCGGGATCTGCCGGAGCTGGACCTGCGGACGCCCTCCGGGCGGATGCTGCCCTTCTGACGGAGGACGGAGGACCGGTCCTCTCGGGTCACCCCTGGCCTCAGGACTCGTACACGGCGGGCGGACTTCAGTCCGCCCGCCGTCTCCATCGCTAGCTAATCAGGGGACTGAGTTTCCTCTGCGGGCCTGACGTGAAAGTGTGAAAACGTCAACGCCCAGACATCACGCGCTTTACCATCTCTTGGTTTCCCGCCGCGGGCTATTCGGCCACTCTCCTCTATAAGCCTGCTGCGATGGACCCCCACTCATCGCACCACCCTCCCTCATCCATGCCCCACGCATGCCTTCACCGCGGTCCGCCGGCTAGCGGGGCGGCCGCCCACCCCACGTGAGAGGACCCCCATGGCAATATCCGGATCCCGCGCCGGCCTGGCCTGGCTGGCCGCGGGCGCCTCGGTGCTGCTCGCCACGGCCCTGGCCGCCCCGGCCCAGGCCGCCGCCGCCACGTCGTCCCCGGCGAACTTCCCGCACTACAACCACGCCCGGCACTCCGACCAGATCTGGGGCGGATACGCCGACACCGGCGCCCGGTTCACCTCGATCAGCGGTTCGTGGACGGTGCCGACGCTGAACTGCTCCTCGACGCCCAACAGCTCGGTCTCGCCGTGGATCGGCATCGACGGCTGGAGCTCGGACACCGTCGAGCAGATCGGCTTCGACCAGGATTGCGAGAACGGCGTCGCGGGCTACTACCCGTGGGTGGAGATGTACCCCGCGGACTCCATCTACTTCACCGAGACCATCAAGGCCGGCGACCAGATCAGCGCCTCGGTGTCGGTCAGCGGCAGTTCCTGGACCCTGACCGAGAAGGACACCACCCGCGGCTGGTCGAAGACCTACCACGAGTCCGGGAGCGACGACCTGTCCTCGGCCGAGGCGATCGTGGAGGACCTGGGCGACGGCATCCAGCCGGTGGCCCCCTTCGGCTCGATCACCTTCACCGGCCTCACCGCCGACGGCCAGCCCCTGGCCAGCGCCGGCACGCCCAACTCGACCAACGTCGAGCGCGGCAACACGCCGCTGACGAAGAACTCCTCGCTGTCCGGCGGCACGTTCAAGCTCAGCTGGGTCCACTCCTGATCAGCTGACCGGCAGACACCCCCCCGGCTGCCACCGACCGGCCGACACCCCCCGGCCGCCGCCCGGGTCGCCGCCGCCATGCCATCACGGCGGCGGCCCGGGCCACTCCCACCGGATCCCGAAGACGCACGGGTCCAGATCCACCCCCATCGCGCACACCCGGTCGTGCCCGTCCAGCGTCAGCACCCGCTCGGTCCTGGCCGTCTCGTCCTCCCGGGGCGCCGTGAACTGCACGCAGCGCGCGGGCAACGCAGGCCTGGTGAATTCGACATCGATCACGTACTCGCGCACCGGCAGCCGCAGCCGCCGGCTGGTGTCGCGGTCGCGCGGGAACGGCGGCGTGAACTCCACGACGTACTCCATGAGCAGCAGCTCGCCGCGCTGCAACGGATGCGGCAGCCGAAGCTCGGCGATGGTCAGCCCGGCCTCCGGCCTGGAACGCACGGCCCCGAGCGTGCAGCCGCGCACCGGACGGATCACCGACGCGCTGCCGTCGTCGGCGTGGTCGATCACGATCGAGGACCGCACATCGTTGGTGGCGGCCCGCACCAGGGCCCGGCAGTGGAGCTCGCGCAGCCGGCCGTCCGGGCCGACCACGAGCCGCTCGTACTGCGAGAGCCGGATCAGCAGGTCGTCGGAGCTGGTGTCGAACTCGCCCAGCAGCCCGGCGATCGGATCCCAGTCCCGGTACACCTCCGCCAGATCCGGCGCCCCGGTGTACACGCTGCGCCCCCGAGCCCGCCGCGGACCGACCAGAGCGGCCAACGCCCCCGGCGGCACCCCGAGAATCTGCTCCAGCCGGCCCAGCGCCGCCATCGACGCGGCCCGCTCGGGCTGGCGACGCCCCGACTGCCAGCTGCTGAGCGTGGCCAGACTGATCGGCGTCCCCTGCCGCCGCAGCCGGTACTGGATCCGGTCCAGGCTCAGCCCGCTGCCGGCGATCGCGGCCCGCAGCGCGGCCGGGAACGGACCGGAGGCCAGCAGCCGCCTCAGTTCGGCGGGTGCTTCCGGGATGTCAGACACGCGAGGTCTTTCCGTCCTGCCGGGCGTGCGAAACACAGTGGAGGGGACAGCGTTACCATCACAGGTGTGTCAGGCCACTGAAACGGACCGTGTGCTCAAGCGGTTTGTCGCCGAGATCCAGTCAGGGGTGCCGGTCATAGCAGAGGACTTCATCCGGCGCGACTTGGCAGAGTTCTGGCTTCCGGCCACGCGCAGACCCCGACTCGGGATGCGCGACATCCGCGAGCACCGCTATGGGGATCCGCGGCCGATCGGTCGTTTGCGACGCGTACGCCGGGCGATCCGGGCCCGGGCTTTCGTGCGACGCGGGATCAAGCGCGCTTTGGCCCACTCAGTACCCTGATATACGCTGATTCGCGAATGCTCCGTCCGCGGCGTTCGCGCCCGGGCGGGCGGCAGCGCCGGGTCGTCCGCGCACCGGAGAGGGTCCCGTCATGCTCCCCACTGCCGTCAGCCCGAGAATCCTCATCGTCGGCGCCGGGCTGGCGGGCACCGCCACGGCGATCCGGCTGCTGTGCTTCGCGCGCGGGCCGTTGGAGGTCGTCCTGCTCGAGCGGCGGGCCGACTACCGGTACGCCGGCGTCGCCTACCACCGCGACGGCAATCCCTGGGACCACGTGTTCAACATCCAGGCGGGCCGGATGTCCGCGTTCCGGGAGGACGTGCTCGACTTCGTCCGCTGGGCGAACACCGAGGCCGACCGGAGCGGCTGGCCGGCGCCGTGGGCCGGCTTCGAGTTCGCCGAGCACAGTCCCGCGCCGCGCCGGATCTTTCAGGACTACCTGGCGCAGCGGCTGGGGCAGGCAGCCCGCGAGGCGCGCCCCGGCGTCGTGCTGGTGGAGGCCGATGGCGAAGCCGTCGATCTGGACGTGCGGGCGAACGGCGTCGAGGTCACGGTGAACCGGTACGCCCCGCGCGGCCGGCAGCCCGGCGGGCAGACCGGCGAACAGACCGAGGTCCTGTCCGCCGACGAGGTGATCCTCGCGACCGGCCTGGAGCTGCGCGAACCGGCCTTCGCCGCCGGCGTGCTCGGCCACCCGTCCTTCGTGCGCGATCCGTACTCCGCAGCCGGTGTCGCAACCCTCGAGGCCCTGGCCCCGGAGGCGACGGTGGCGATCGTCGGCTCCGTGCTGAGCGCCTACGACTCGGCCGCCCTGCTGCTGCGCCGGGGCCACACCGGCACCATCCACCTGATCTCCGGCAGCGGGACCGTCTTCCGGACCTACCCCGACGACCACGAGCACGACGTCGTCCAACTGCCGTGCCCGCACACGCTGCTGCAGCCCTACCACGACCGGGAGGAGTTCCTCGCGCGCCTGCGGGCCGAGTGGGACGCGGCCTGCGCGGCGATCGCCCGCGACTACCCGGGGATCGACGCGGCGGTGGTCGCCGAGCGGGTGGCCAAGGCGTGGGAGCCGTACTGCCCCGAGGCGATCGCGCAGATCCCCACCGCCGAACTGCGGGCGATGCTCGACGAGTACGGCACCGCGATCTCCGCGCTGCGCGTGTGCGCCGTGCAGTACACGATGTCCGTCATCGAACACGCGATGGGGCCCGCGGACGGGCGGCTGCGGCTCGTCGTCGGCCGGGTCCAAGCGATTACCCCGACCGGCTCGGGCCGCATGGCCGCGACCGTCTCCCCACCGTCCGGCACCTCGCACGTCATCGAAGCCGACCTGGTGCTGTCCAACTTCGCCAGAGAACCGGACTACGACCGCGTCGGACAGCCGCTGTGGCGCAACCTGCTGGCCAAGGGGCTCGCGGTCCCGCACCGGCGCACCGGCCGGGGCGTGGAGGTCGACCGGCATGGAACGCTGCTCGGCAGCCACGGCGAGCCGATCGGCCCGGTGTTCAGCGTCGGCGTGCCGCGCGAGGGCGACGAGATCGTGCGCAACGGCCGGACCGGCGCGTTCGCCTTCAACCTGGCCGCCATCAAGAACCAGTCGATCGCGGTGGCCGCGCACGCGCTGGAGCGGCTGGACCTCGGCGAGCCACAGGACGCTGAGGAAGTTTTCGGCGTTGCAGCAGATTTCGGCAATATCGGACAAGCGCACCGGGCCGGATTCGAGGAGGCTGTAGTACTGGAGGTGAAACGGTTGGCGACACGGGCGCGCGGTGAGCGGGAACTGCTCGATGCGCGGGTGGACGACCGCATCCGGTCCCTGGCCGCCTTCCGGCACGAGCGCCTGGTCAGGGCGGCTGTGAACCGGGCCGCCGTGGCACGCCTCACCGATGTCTCCGTGACGCCCCGGCAACTGCGCCGGCGGCTGGGCCTGGCAGGTATCGACCATCCGGAGGGCTGAATGAGTGGGCGGCGTATCAAGGGATCCCTCCTGTCCGGCGGCAGGCAGACCATCGTGCAAGGGTTCTGCAACCGCACCGGCAGACCGATCGAGGGATCCATCCTCGTCGCCCCGACCCTGGAGGCAGGACTCTACGACGCGATCGTCTCCGCGAGCGCCGTGGTGTGCAGCTCCGGAGGCCGCACCGGCCACATGCAGTCCATCTGCCGGGGCCGGGGAATCCCCGTGCTCAGGATCGACCACGCCGACCTGTCCCGGCTCGACGGCGAGGTCACGCTGCACCTCCAGAGCGAGTCGATCGTCCTCGGCAGCGGAATCGGCGCCCCGCCGCCCGCCACCCGCGGCGGACGCGCGATGCTGGACGAGCTCGGCTCCCTGTGCGCGGTCATCGCAGACCTGCAGGACATCGAAACCGTCAACGCCAGCGGACCGGACGCCCAGCGCGTCGAGTCCTTCTTCATCCGCGAGGAGTTCCTGTGCCTGGCCGCCGGCCTGCGTCCGCTCGACGCCCTGCACGGCGGACCGGCCCAGGCCACGGCCTACGGCCAGGTCCTGGCCGACCGCCTGTGCACCTTCGCCGCCGCCCTGCTGCCCGGCCAGCGGATCGTCCTGCGACTGCTCGACCTGCGCTCCGACCACGCGGCTCACGTGACCACCGCGCCGGTGGCCGCCGAACCGAACCCTGAGATGGGCCTGCACGGCGCGCGCTGGCTTCTGGGCTCAAGCGGCTACCGGGACGCGCTGCACGCCGCACTCCGCGTCCTGCGCGACCGTCTCGGCGAGTCAGCGGACCGGGTGCACCTGTCCGTCCCGTTCCTCACCGACGAACACGAATACCGCCAGCTCCGCAGCCACCTCCAGATCCCGGACGACGTACCGGTGGCCGCGTTCATCGAGACGCCGGCGGCGGTCCACGCGGCCCGCGCGATCTGTGCCGCCGGCGCCAGCGAGCTCTTCGTCGGCACGAAGGATCTGGTGCAGTTCTACCTGGCCGCCGATCGGAACAACCACCTGGTCGCCGAGTCCTACCAGACCCGGCACCCGGCCGTCCTGGCCGGCGTGCGCGCCGTGGTGGCCGCGGCCCGCGCGACGGGAACCCCGGTGCGGGTGTTCTCCCTGCACGCGGACCTGGCCCACTATCTCCGTCAGCTTCCACCCCCGGACGGCTACATGATGTGCACGGCCGAACTCCAGCAGGTGCTCACGGCGGCCTGACAAAACCGGGCCAATCCGAACCCGGCCCCGGCACCGAACCTCCCGCGCACAACATTCGGCCCAGCGCGACGGAGCGGGAGATCTTGCGATGACCACCAAGTCCACCATCCCTGCGGGACTGCGGCCCGCACCGGGAACGCAGGCCCCCGGCCGCGGCATCGCCGCCGAGCTGGCGCGCCTCTTCGGCGACATCTGCGGGATGCCGCTGCCGGTGCGGTTGCGTGCCTGGGACGACAGCCTGGCCGGACCCTCCGACGGCCCCGAGGTGGTCCTCCCCTCACCGGCCGCGCTGCGCCGCCTGCTCTGGCACCCGAACGAGCTGGGCCTGGCCCAGGCCTACGTCACCGGTGAGCTGGACGTCACCGGCGACATCGCCGACGGGCTGCGCCGGGTCTGGCGCGTGCTCGGCGAGGACGGCCGCGACGGTCGTGGAGGCCGTGGCGGTCGCGGCGGCCGCGCCGGCAGACCGCACCCGGTGCGGGCGCTGCGGCCCCGCACCCTGAACCAGGCCCGCCGGCTCGGCGTGCTGAGCCGGCGGCCGCCCCTGCCGGCGTCCCAGGCGGCGTTGTCCGGGCGCCTGCACACCAAGGGCCGCGACCAGGCGGCGATCGCGTTCCACTACGACCTGTCCAACGACTTCTACCAGCTGATCCTGGACGAGTCGATGGCCTACTCCTGCGCCTACTGGCCCGAGGACCAGCCGGACCTGAGCCTGCCGCAGGCGCAGAGCGCCAAGTTCGACCTGATCTGCCGCAAGCTGGAGCTTCGGCCGGGCCAGCGGCTCCTGGACGTCGGCTGCGGCTGGGGCGGCCTGGTCCTGCACGCCGCCGAGAACTACGGCGTCACCGCGATCGGCGTCACCCTGTCCGCCGCGCAGGCCGCGGTGGCGCACGAGCGGGTCCGCAGCCGCGGGCTCGCCGACCGGGTGGAGATCCAGACCCGCCACTACCAGGACTTCACCACCTCAGTCCCCTTCGACGCCGTGGCCAGCATCGAGATGGGCGAGCACGTCGGCCAGGACGCCTACCCCGGCTTCGTGGCCCGGCTGCGCGAGCTGACTGCTCCCGGCGGCAGGCTGCTGCTGCAGCAGGCGTCCCGTGGGAACTCCCGTGGGAACACCGCCCCCGGAGGCGGGGCGTTCATCGAGTCCTTCATCGCCCCGGACATGCACATGCGGCCGCTGTCGGAGACCGTCGGGATGCTGGACCGCGCCGACTGGGAGATCCGGGGCGTGCAGGCCATGCGCGAGCAGTATGTCCGCACCGTGCGCGCATGGCAGGCCACGCTTGAAGAACGCTGGCCGCAGGCCGTGGATCTGGTCGGCGTCGAGACCGCCCGGGTGTGGCGGCTCTACCTGGCCGGCGGGGCGCTCGCCTTCGAGCAGGGCCGGATGGGCGTCGACCAGATCCTCGCGCAGCGGCGAGCGTCATCCAGGCGGTGACCTCGATCGACATCGACCGGCGCTACGGCTTCGACGGCCAGACCAGCCCGCCGCCACGCGTGTCCGGCGGTAGGTGGCTGCCGGACATGCGCTTTTCCGCTGTATCCGGTCCTCTAGAATCCACCCGGGTTCGGCGACACACGCCGGTCAGGGGAGGGTGGGGATGTTCGACTTCGGCTTGCCTTCGGACCAGCTGCTCGATCTCGCGGTGATCGGTGCGACGGTCGTGGGCGCCCACGTCGCGGCTATGTTGTCTCTGGTCCTTGTCATGCCCGCGCTGCGGATGTCGCTGTACTCGATCCAGGTCGGTGCGGGCAGGGTACTGCTGGTGTCGCCGGGCCGGCGCGTGACGGTGCAGTGGCGGGCCGAGCCGCGGAATCTCGGCGTGTTCGGTGTGTATCGGGACACCCGGTCGCTGGCGACGCGCAAATGGCTGTTCCGTTTCTCCCAGCTGGTGGCGATTCTGGGGTGGGGGCTGCTTGCCGGATCGCTCTTCACGCCGGGAGGCCGCTTCCAGCGCGACATCGTGGCCGGCACGCTGCTGGCAGCGTGCTTTCTGCTGGCGAGCCGCACTCGGGACAAGCGCTCGTACATCGCCGGCCTCCTCAAGCCGCGCCTGAACTCAGATCCGCAGGTCATCGCCGGCGTGCTCGCCGTGCAGTATGCCGATATCCGATTCGGGCAGGGCGATGACCGGCCGATGCGTGTCCTCGCCGTCGAGCAGGGTCTGGATTCGATGCCTGCTGCGCGAGTCGCTTACATGGAGGGCCGTTTCACCGACGCCCTCACCATCGTCGATCGGCAGGTGTCACTGCTGGCCGCCCGGAACCCCGCCGCTGCCGAGAAGAGCCGTGCCGGGCAGGCGGGACACCTCGCCGAGCTTGCTCTCTACGCCGCCGAGGCCCGGCAGGTCCCGGTCGCCGAGGCCGTGCCCCGGGCGAAGGCCCTGATGGCCGGACAGCCGTTCCCCCTCGCGCTCCAGGCCCTGATCGCCGTTCTGTCCGGCGATCCGCAGACCGCGCTGCCGCTGGCGCGCAAGGCCCGCCGGCAGCCCGGCTCCCGGCTCGATCTGGCGGACATCCACTGCACGCTGGCCCACATCCACGATGTCCTCGGCGATCGTGCGGCGGCGAACGAGTCCCTTGAGCGGGCTCGTGCCCTGGCCCCGAGCTATGTCCGGCCCGACCACGTGGCCAGGCGGCTGGACAGTGGCGTCCAGACGGCGACTGGATAGCACGGCGACACGGCGACACGGCAACCAATCGGTCTGTCCCTATCGTTGTCGGTCCATGGAACCACTTACGCATCGCATCGAGGTCGACGGCTGCGGCATCCACGTGACCGTGCAGCGCGGCATGCCGCAGCAGGATGGAGGTACGCGGCGGGCACTGGTCTGTCTGCACGGCGGCCCTGGCGTGGAGGGCTCGGGGCAACGCCTGAATTTCTCGGGTATGACTGATGTCGTCGACGTGGTCGTCCCGGACCAGCGCGGACACGGCCTCAGCGACCTGAGCACCCCGGACCAGTGGAACCTCGACCGGTGGGCCGACGACGTCGCGGCGATCATCGACGAGCTGGGCCTGGTCAGCCCCATCGTGTTCGGCATCTCCTTCGGCGGCTGGGTGGCCCTCCACCACGCCTTCCGGCATCCGCGACAGGCCGCCGGCCTCATCGTCGCCTCCACGACACCCCGGCTGCCCACGATCGAGCAGGTGGCGCGCCGCATGGGCACGCTGGGCGGGCAGGCGGCGGAGGACGCATGGCTGAGCGTCCACGCCGAGGCGAGCGAGCAGGCGGTGGCCCGGATGCAGGAGGCGTGCATGCCGTTGATGGCGCTCCGGTCGCCGAGCCCCGCCCTGGCCGCCGTGCGCGCGACGCAGCGGCTCACGCCGCAGGTCAACGAGCACTTCACCCCGCAGTTTCAGGAGCTGGACCTGACCGACGAGCTGCGCACCGTCGCAGTCCCGACCCTGCTGATCGTCGGGGAACACGACCCCCTGCTGACCGAGGAGGTGATCGCCTCGGCCGCCGAGGCTCTTCCGGCCGGCGGGCGGCTGGTCGTCGTCCCGGATGCCGCTCACGATCTGTTCGTCGACGCCCCTGACAGGTTGCTCGAAGAGGTGCGGCGCTTTGTTGTAGCAGCGCTTTCCCATAAGGACACCAGATCAACAAACGCCATTTAGCGCACATCCCTGTGTCAAGGTGGTTCAGGAGGGCAACCCCCGGCAAAGGAACGGTGATGGTGTGAAGGCAGACGAAGTCGTGGTCGTCGGCGCGGGTGTCGCCGGGTTGGTGTGCGCCGCGGACCTGGTGGCGCAGGGCTTTGCGGTCACCGTCCTGGAGACCTCCGACCAGCCCGGCGGACGCATGCGCTCCGATCGCCGGGACGGCTTCGTCCTCGACCGGGGGCTCCAGGTCCTCAACCCCGCCTATCCGCAGGTCCGCAAGCGGGTGGCGCTGGACCGGCTGGATCTGCGCCCCTTCTATCCGGGCATGCTGCTGCACGGCACGAAGCGCCGCGTGCGGATCGCCAACCCGGCGGCGGACCGGGGCATCGTCAAGGACCTGTGGCACGCGGGCCTGCCGGGATCGGTGCGCGACATGGCCGCGCTGTCGGCGATGAGCGTGAAGGACGGCGCACTGCCGGTGCAGCGGCTGAAGGACCAGCGTGACGAGTCCGCCTACGCCAGCCTGCGCGGCGCCGGGCTGTCGCCGGCCTTCATCGATCGCGTACTGCGGCCCTTCTTCGCAGGGGTCTTCCTCGAGCCGGACCTGGCGACCTCCAGCCGCATGCTGCACCTGGTGTGGCGCAGCATGCTGCGCGGCCGTGCCTCGTTGCCGGCGAAGGGGATCGGCGCGGTGCCCGCACAACTCGCCGAGCAGCTGCCGCCGGGATGCCTGAGCCTGGAGAGCCCGGTTTCCGCGCTGAGCGGCGACGGCGTGGTCCTGGCCGACGGCCGCGAGCGCACCGCCGCGGCGGTGGTCGTGGCGACCGGCGCGCGGCAGGCCGCGCAGCTGACCGGGACGGGCCCGACGCCGGAGATGAGGACGGTCACCACGTATTACCACGTCGCCGAGCGGACGCCGTTGGGGGAGCCCGCGATCATCGTCGACGAGCGGATGCGGATCCTGAACACCGTCGTGCTCACCGACGTCTGCCCGGACTACAGCCCCGATGACCGCGCCCTGATCGCGACCTCGGTCCTGGGCTCACCCGCCGATCACACGCAGCTGCCGCTGTCCGACGTGCTCGGTGAGATCTACCGGGTCGACACCCGCGCCTGGGACGCGCTCGCCACGTACCACGTGCCGGACGCGCTGCCGGCGATGCTGCCGCCGTGGCCGCTGAGCAGGACGACCCGGGTGGGACCGGCGCGGTACGTGTGCGGCGATCATCGCGCGACCGGATCGGTGCAGGGGGCGATGGCGTCCGGGGCTCGGGCGGCTCGTGAGCTGGCGGCTGATCTGCGCGGTGGCAAGAGCCAGAATCAGAACTAGAACTAGAGCCAGAACTAGAGCCAGAACTAGAACTAGAACTAGAACTAGAACTAGATGATTGAGTCCGAAGGCTGGGCTGGTCGTGGGCCTGCGTGACGGCATGGCGAAGGGTGTCGTTGTCTGTGTGTGAATACCGACCTCGACA